>CAZYZU010000009.1:0-20719 GCA_964652065.1 uncultured Muribaculaceae bacterium | reverse complement strand
TATTTCTATGTTCTTTTTATTTAGTGTGAACTTTAAAGGTATTATAATCAATTAACTCCTTTTTTTATTTTGTTTTTGATATATAAGTGATAAGATACTATTATAGTAGAAGTGTTGTGTATGAGTAAAAGAAAAAGACATATTAAGAAAAATAAAATATTTATTATTATAATAATAGTATTAATAGTAATACTTGGTTTATTGGGTTTATTTTATTTTAAAGAAAAAGATAAAAAGATGAAAGCATTATCAAGTCTTTATTTTGAAGGTTTAAATGAAAAACAAGAGGTTGGTAAAGGTAATACTGATATTAAGTATAAATTAGGTTGTTCTAATGTTGTAAAATATCCAACTATTGGAAATAAAAAAATTGATAAAAAAATAAAAAGTGTTGTCAAAGAAATGTCTAATAAATTTATAAAAGAATATGGTAATGAAATTAATATTTCTAAAATGGAGGAGATTTCATATTATCAATATATTGATTATGAAACATATCTTGCTCCTGATAATACAATGAGTATTATTTTTAATGAAGCAATAGAAGCTAATGATAGTAATGTTTTATCAGAAAAAAATTATGTGTATAATTTTAGTATTGATACGGGTGAGGTATTAAAGAATAGTTATTTATTTATTGGAGATTATAAAAGTCCTATTACTAGTTATTTAGATAAATTTTTAAATGATGATAAGAATTATAAAGAATTTTTAAATAATGATTATAAAAATGTCATTAATAATAAAACAGATTATAAATACGCTGTAACTAATAAAGGTTTAAGAGTATATTTTGATAAATATGAAATATGTTCTGGTAATAAGGGATTAATAAAGATAACTGTTCCTTATACTTCTATAGAAAAAATTATGAATATTAATATAGGTAATGTAACAAAAAAATTAAAAGCAAATACTGGTGTTAAAGCAGGAGATACTACTTATAAAGTTACAAATAAAAAAATGTTTTTAAAACAACTTGTTAATTTTTATAAGAAAGATAATAAAAATAGTAAATTAATTTCAAATATTAATAAGGGTGAAGATATAGTATCTATAGAAGAAAGTGATAATGGTTGGACAAAGATAAGTTATAATGATAAAACTGGTTATGTTAATAGTTCATATTTAAGTGATAAAGTTGTCGCTGTTGAAGGCTTTGATGATGTTAATGAAACTGTTTATGCAATTAGTTCCTTGAATATAAGAAAAAGTTTTGATGCTAATAGTTAAAAATTAGGTACTTTGTTTAGAAGTGATTCTATTACTAGAGTTGGTGTAAGTAAAAATGGTTGGAGTGAAGTAGTTTATAATGATAATGTTGCTTATATATATTCATCATATTTATCGACTACTAAACCAGTTGATACTGATTTTAATTTAAAAGTAGATCCTCAAAGAGGAATTGATCCAAATAAACCTATGGTTGCTTTAAGTTTTGATGATGGTCCAAATCCAAGATCAACTCCAAGAATTTTAAATACTTTGGCAAAATATAATGTAGTTGCAACTTTCTTTGATTTAGGTAATTTAATAACATCTTATCCAAATGTTGTGAAAAAAGAAGAAGCTCAAGGATGTGAAGTTGGAAGTCATACCTATGATCATGCTAATTTAAATAAATTAAGTACTGCTCAAATACAAGATGAAATGTCAAAAAGTGAAGCTTCATTTATGAGTGTATTAGGGCATAAACCTACTATTGTAAGACCTCCTTATGGAAGTGCAAATCAAACAGTAAGGGCTTCAGTTAATTATCCATTAGTTAATTGGGATATCGATACACTCGATTGGAAAAGTAGAAATAAAGATGCGATTTTAAATGAATTTAGAAAAACATCTAATTATGATGGAAAAATAGTTTTAATGCATTCTATTTATGGAACAACGGCAGATGCAGTTGAAGTAATTGTTCCTGAACTATTAAGTAAAGGATATCAAATAGTTACAATAAGTGAATTAGCTGCTTATAAAGGTGTTAGATTAGAAGCAGGTCATGTTTATTATAATTTCAATTAAAAAGGAGTAGTTAACTCCTTTTATTTTGGATAAATATTTCGATTCTTTCAATTATAAAATACATTAAATATGAAATTATTCCTAATATGACAACACTTGTAATAACTAAATCAATATTAAATACTTGAGATCCATACATTATAAGATAACCAAGTCCATTTTTTGATACAAGTAGTTCTCCCATAATAACCCCAATTAAACTCATTGATACATTGATTTTTAAAGCATTAATTATATTTGTATAATTACTAGGAAGTATTACTTTAAGAAATATTTGTCTTTTTGTTGCTTTTAATGATTTTAATAAAATAATATAGTTTTTATTAGTAGAAATAAATCCATTATAAATGTTAATTATAGTTATAAAAGTATTAATAAGTAGGGCCATAAATATAATTGAATTTATACTTGCACCTACCCAAATAATTATTAATGGTCCTAAGGCAACTTTTGGAAGTGAATTAAGAATTGTTAAATATGGATCTATAATTTTAGATATAATTTTGTTACTCCATAAAATAGTCGCTGTAAATAAACCTATTATTGTAGCTATTATAAAACTTAGAAATACTTCATATAAAGTTATACCTATGTGATTAAATAAATCTCCATTTTTTAATAAGTTAATAGCAGAAGTAATTACTTTACTTGGACATGATGATAAAAACATATTTATAATGTGATATTTTGATAATAGTTCCCATCCAATTAAGAAGATTGCTATTATTAATAGTCTAAAAATAAAGACTATTATTTTTTCGTTCCTTATTTTTTTTAAATATTTTTTATGTTCTTTACTATATGTGGACATCTAAATCCCTCCATATCTTATCATAGTAAGAGGAAAATTCTTTTGTTTTTCTATTATCAATAGGTGTTGTTTTATTGGTTAAATTTATATCATATATTTTTTTTATTGTTGCTGGTCTTTTTGATAAAACAATGATTCTATCAGACATACTTATTGCTTCTGCAATATCATGTGTTACCATAATTGCAGTTTTTCCTTCATTTTTAATTATTTTATATATATCATCACTTATTGCAAGACGAGATTGGTAATCAAGCGCAGACATTGGTTCATCTAATAATAATATATCTGGTTTAATAGCTAAGGTTCTTATCAATGCGACTCTTTGGCGCATTCCACCTGATAGACTAGAAGGATATTTATCTTTAAATTCATATAATCCATAAGTTTTTAATAAATCTAGGACATACTCTTTATTTTCTTTTGTAAGTTTTTTAGTTACTTCTAATCCAATTAAACAATTATCTAATATTGTTCTCCAGAAAAATAGTGAGTCATTTTGTAACATATAGCCAATAGTTATACTTTCTTTTAAACTAAACATTCCCCCAGATTTTTCTTCTAACATAGAAAGAATGGAAAGTATAGTTGACTTTCCACATCCACTTGGTCCTACAATTGAAATAAATTCTTTTTCATAAACATCAAAACTAATATCATCTAATGCTTTAATTTCACTTTTTTTATCATGATAACTTTTTTTTAGATTTTTTATTTCTAAAATTTTATTTTTCATTATAGATCAACTTATTATAATCAACTTTGGTTTCTATTGCGCCATTATCTATCATAATATCTTGTAAGTGATCAAATGATTTTTCATTGAATTTAGTTGAATCTGGCCATGTATCTATTTCTCTATATCTTTTAATGGCACTTTCTAAATCATTAAGGGATGTATCTGGAAATTGTTTAAGAATAGTTTTAGCTACTTCTTTATCAGTATGGTTTTTTACATAATCCAGACCTTTTTTTATGGCTTTATCAAAGTTATTAATTAAATCTTTATTATTTTTTATATAACTTTTTCTTGCTGAATATGAAGTATATGGAACAACTCCACCAAGTTCACCAATGCTTGCTACTACATGGCCATATCCTTGTTTTTCAACTTCTGTTGCATTTGGTTCAAATAGTGTTACAAAATCTCCTTGACCTCCAATGAAGGCTCCACTCATTGCTGGAAAGGCTACTGAGGTATCTATTTCTAAATCGTTTTTTGGATCAATACCGTTTTGTTTTAGGGCATATTCAAATGTCATTTCTGGCATTCCTTGACTCCTTCCTCCAATGACACTTTTTCCTTTTAAATCTTCTAATTTAAAATTATCATATTTTTTTCTTGATACTAAAAATGTTCCATCTTTTTGGGTTAATTGTGCAAATGTTTGTAAATAATCTTTTTCTCCTCCATTATAAACATAAATTGTGGCTTCACTTCCTGAAAAACCAATATCAGCATCATTTGATAATAATGCGGCAGCAACTTTATCTGCACCTGCTGTTAGAATTAAATCAATATCAATCCCGAATTCATCAAAATATCCTTTTTCTATCGCAACATATTGAGGGGCATAGAAAATTGTATGAGCAACTTCGGCTAAAGTTACTTTTTGTGTTGTTTTTTCTTTTTTGTTATCTTTATTAAAATCTAATAATACTAATAAAGCTAAAAATAAAATAACAACAGAACTTATTAAATAAGTAACAAATTTTTTCATAATCTCTCCTTTCAATCAAAATATTATATGTTAGGGTATAAAATGTTGTTAATTAAATATAATTATATTAAATTGAATAAATATATTTTTTTTAGTGTAAAGACTTGTAAAATATAAAAAAAGGTTTATAATATTAAGTCGTAAGAAAAGAAGTATATAGAGAAAAAACTTAAAAAACTTGCAATTTTATCATGTTTTTGTTATAATATAGCCACAAATTTGAAGGGGGAAAAATTTATGAAAAATGTAATTTCAAAAGTAAGTAAAATTTTATCAACTATTGTTTTAGCAGCTTTAGTTATTTTTGCAGATACTCAATCTGTAGATGCTGCGGCATCATCAATTAAATTAGGAAATGCAACATTATTACCTGGATATGTTGCTGGAACAAAGTTCCATATTAAGACGTTAAAAAGTGGAGGATATGCATATTGTTTAAATATTCATAAAACTACTGCAGAAAATGTTACTCAGTATTATGAATACGCTATGAATGCAGGTGTTGCATATATTATTGAAAATGGATATCCAAAGAAAAGCTTTACTGGTAATAAGAAATATGATTTCTATATTACTCAAGCTGCAGTTTGGTGGTATTTAGATGATACTACAGGAACTTCTTATTTATCTAAATCATTTAAAGGTAGTGGATCTGATTCACATGGATTAAGAAAATATATTAAGAAGTTAGTTAATGGTGCAAAAGATGCTAAGAAGGCTGGTTATTCATCACCTTCATTAAATGCAAAAGTTAGTTCTACTGCAATGACATTATCATCTGATGGTAAATATTATGTATCTAAAGCAGTTGATGCTAATGCTAAAAATATAACTGGTAACTATAAAGTTTCAGTATCTAGTGGACCAAGTGGTACAGTTATAACTGATACAAGTGGTAATAAACAAACTTCATTTAAGTCTAGTGAGAAATTCTTAATTAAAGTTCCTGTTGGAAAAGTTAGTGCTGGTACTACTGTAACAACAAAAGTTAAAATTAGTGCTTCTAGTACTATTAATAAGGCTTATAAATATGCACCAAAGAATGATAGCATTCAACCAGTTGCAATATTACAACCTTATACAAAGAGTGTTTCCGATACTATTAGTGTTAAAGCTACAAAATCAAAAGAAACACCAGCTCCAACACCAACACTAACTCCAGAAGAGACAAAAGTTAATATATTAAAGCTTGATAAAGATACAAACTCAGCTGTTGCTGGAGCAGTACTTGTTGTAAGAGATTCAAATGGTAATGAAATTAAAAGATTTACATCTACAAATGATGCTTATACAATTACAGGGCTTGCAAATGGAACATATACAGTAGAAGAAGCAGAAGCACCAAGTGGTTATGAGTTATCTACTGAAAAACAATCATTTACATTTACTGATAGTGTAAGAAGTGCAGAAGTAAAATATTATAATAAAGCAAAAGATTCTGTTGTATCTATTGTTAAATTAGATAAAACAACAAATAATCCTATTGCAGGAGCAACATTAGTTATTAAAGATTTAATGGGAAATGAAATAAAGAGATTTACATCTAGTATAAATGGTTATACATTAACTGGACTTGCAAATGGAACTTATACTGTAGAAGAAGTTGAAGCTCCTAAGGGATATAAATTATCAACAGAAAAAGAAACATTTACTTTAAGTGATTCAACTAAAACAGTAGAAGTTAAATTCTATAATGAACCAAAAAATCCAGTTGTTACTATTAATAAAGTTGATAGTACAACAGGAGAAGTTGTATCTGGTGCTGTTATAGTTGTTATTAATGCAAACGGGGAAGAAGTTGCTAGATTTACTTCTAGTGATGAAGCTTATGTTTTAGAAAATATTGAAGATGGAGTTTATACAGTAAAAGAAGTTGAAGCTCCAGAAGGTTATTTCTTAAATGAAGAGGTTCAAACATTTACAATTGATGATAATCATTTATCATATCAAATAACTATTAAAGATGTACCTAAAACTTGCGATAATGGTGGATTAGATGGTGATGAATGTTACGTTGAAGTTCCTGATACAGGATCAAATTCAATTCCATTCTATTTAATAGGTATCACTATTGTTTTAGCGGGAATAGGTTATGTTTATAAAAACAATAAAAAAGCACAACAATAAAATTAATACTAAACAGAAGAAAAGAATCTCACCTAGTGTAGTAGCGTTTATAGGTACTATAATTATAATCTTTGGGGGATTCTTTCTTTCATATAATTATGTTCAATCTAAAAAAACAATGGTATATGATTATATGAATAACATCTTTGTTGCTAGTGGTTCAGAAAACATTAGTAGCCAAGAGGAAGAAAATTTTAATAATAGTGATGAAGAGGTTCCTAATGCCTCAGTAGATCCTTATCAATATATTGGAACATTAATAATTGATAAAATTAAGTTTAATAAAGGTTTTTATCCTAAGGAATCAGAACTTAATAATGTAGATAAAAATTTATTATTAGTTAATGAATCAAGTTATCCAAATATATCGAAAGGGAATCTAATTATTGCAGGTCACTCTGGAAGTGGATGGAATGCATTCTTTAATGAGTTATATCAATTATCAGTTGGTGATACAGCAAAGGTAATTTATAATAACAAAACTTATACTTATAAGTTTGTAAATATTTATAAAGCACCAAAGGTAGGTACAATTTCAATTTATAGAAATGCAAAAAGAACAACGTTAACACTTGTTACTTGTACAAATAATGATAGTAAAACACAAACAATTTATATTGGTGAGTTACAGTCAGTAGAATAAAAAGTTTAAAGGGGGTTGAAGATGATGGCAGATATATCATTTTTAGATAAGCTTAAAGTTCTAATAGATGTTTCATCATCTTCAGGACTTTGTATAGCGAGTATATTTATAATATTATTTATGGCGTTTATAATGATTACTACAAATAAGAAGAATGCTAAAGGTACTAAAATATTTTATGGTATTGTATATTTATTTTTAATGGTAATAATCTTTGTACAATATGGTTCTTCATTATCAAGTATGTTTGATTATATGATGAACAATTTCTTTATAGCCGTATATTTTCCAAATTTAGCTATTTATTTAGCGGCTATAGTTGCTACTAATATTATATTATGGAAAACAGTATTTAATTTTAAAGAGGACAAGTTATTAAAAATAATTAATACGATAATTTATTCTATTATGCATTATGTATTAGTTTTAATTCTTAATATAGTAACTTCTAATAAATTAGATGTATTTGATCAATCTTCAATTTATGGAAATAAAAGTGCGTTAGCTTTAATTGGTCTTAGTAGTACAATATTTGTTGTTTGGATTATATTTATTATTGTTTATAAGATTATAAGATCTAAACAAAAAACTAGTGATGTTAAGGTTGAGGTAGTTGAAAAGGTTGTTAAAAAACATCTTCCTTCAAATATTATTCAGGTACCAACACCAAAATTAGTTAAAGGTATTATTGCTAAGAAGAAAAAAGCTGTTGAACCAGTTGAAGTTAAACAAACTAGTTTAGTTGACTTTTATCAAAATAATGATTTAGTTAAACAATATGAAAATATGTTAACTTTAGAAGATTATAAATTAGTATTAGAATTATTAAAAAATAATAAGTCTAATATTAGTAAAATTAATACTGTTAAAAAAGAAATTAAGCAACCTATTAAAAATACTAGTTATGTTAATACTAGAATTGAAGAAAAATTTGATGATGAGAAAGTTCCAACAAAACTTGATCAATTATTAAATATATATAAAAGTGTCTAATGACACTTTTTTTCTTTTATATTATTTAAAAGTAAGATATAATTAGATTAGGAAGTAGGTTAGGATAATGGATATAGATAATTTAAATGACTGTCAGAAGGAAGCTGTTCTATATAATGATGGACCGCTTCTTATTTTAGCGGGTGCTGGTTCTGGAAAGACAAAAGTACTAACTACTAAAATAGGATATTTAATAGAAAACTTAAATGTTAGTCCATATAATATTTTGGCAATAACATTTACAAATAAAGCAGCTAAAGAAATGAAAGAGCGAATTAATGTACTTATTGGTGATGTATCTAAAAGTTTACAAGTATCAACTTTCCATAGTTTTGGATTAAGACTTTTAAGAGAAAATTGTAATGTACTTGGTTATGATTCTAATTTTGTTATTATGGATAGTGATGATTCTCTTACAGTAGTAAAAAAGATATTAAAAGAATTTGGTTATGATCCTAAAGTTTATAATCCACGTGCTATTAGAAATAAAATAAGTGGTTGTAAAAATGAAATGATTATGCCAAGAGATTACGAAAAATATGCAGTAAGTGATTATGAAAAAGTGGTTTTAAAAGTATATGACAAATATGAAAATAAATTACAAAGAAATAATTCCGTAGATTTTGATGATTTACTTATTTTACCAATTAGATTATTTAGAGAGAATAAAGATATTTTAGAAAGATATCAAGAAAAATATAAATATGTTTTAGTAGATGAGTATCAAGATACAAATGAAGCTCAATATATTTTAACTAAAATGATTAGTGCAAAATATAGAAATATTACTTGTGTTGGAGATGATTCACAAAGTATTTATAGCTTTAGAGGGGCAAATTATAAAAATATATTAAATTTTGAAAAAGATTATAAAGATGCTAAATCAATTTTACTTGAACAAAATTATAGATCAACTAAAAATATTTTAAATGTGGCAAATTGTGTTATAAAAAATAATAAGGCTCGTAAAGATAAAAATTTATGGACTGCTAATGAAGAAGGAGACAAAATTAAGTATTACCGAGCATATAATGAAAGAGATGAAGCACAATATGTAATAAGGAAGATAAAGGAACTTGCTGTTAGAGATACAAAATATCAAGATATGGCTATACTTTATCGTACTAATGCTCAATCTCGTATCTTAGAAGAAGAAATGCTTAAAGAAAATCTTCCATATCGTGTTGTAGGTAGTTTTTATTTCTATAGTAGAAAAGAAATTAAAGATTTAATTGCTTATTTAAGACTTATTCATAATACAAAGGATAATGTTAGTTTAATTAGAGTTATTAATACTCCTAAACGTGGTATAGGATTAAAAACAATTGAAAATTTAACTATTAGAGCTGATGCAGAAAATAAAAGTATTTATGATGTAATTGATTCTGGAAAAGAATTAGCTTTTAAAGAAATTATAGAAAAATTAATTGAAATAAAAGATGAATTAACATTAACACAATTAATTGATAAGGTTCTTGATGCATCTGGAATTAGAAGTGAACTTGAAAATGAAAAAACATTAGAATCTGAAGTTAGACTTGAAAACTTGGAAGAATTTAAATCTATTACTATGTCTTTTGAAGAAAAAGAAGGTTTAGTTTCATTAGAAGATTTCTTACTTGAAATAAGTTTAATTAGTGATGTTGAAGAGTATAAAGATGATCCAAATAGAGTTAGTTTGATGACAGTTCATTCTGTTAAGGGTTTGGAATTTGATCATGTTTTTGTAGTAGGAATGGAAGAGGGAATATTTCCTCATATGAATTCATTAATGGAAAACAGTGAACTTGAAGAGGAAAGAAGACTTTGCTATGTAGCAATTACAAGAGCTAAAAAGGAACTGCATCTTGTTAATACAAGAAGAAGAACTTTATTTGGTAAGGATCAAATTAATCCTGTAAGTAGATTTATTGGAGAAATTGATACTTCATTAATTGAAAGTAATTTATCTGAAGAAAAGATTAAACAAGAAGTAAAAATTGATACAACTGATATGTTTAGAGAAGAAGATGTTGACTATCAAGTGGGTGATTATGTTTATCACGAATCATTCGGTACTGGTAGAGTAGTTGAAGTTACAAATACACTTGTAAGTGTTGCTTTTAAACATCCACACGGAATAAAAAAACTTATGAAAAATCATAAGAAATTATCAAAAGTATAGGGAGAAATTATGGTTGAAAAAATAAAAAATGGATATAATTTATTTATTAAAAAAAATGATGAAGAATTAGTTGGAACATTAACTTTAAAAGATGAAGATATTTATAAAGATATTATTGAGTTAAATGATAATGATATGAAGTTTATTGATAATTTTTCTAATATAGAAAGCTTAATTAGTAATGATAAAGCATTATCAATAAGTTACGATAATGAAAAAAGTAGATTTATGTCTTCAATAAAAGAAAAAGCTATTATTGGTGAATATAATGATGAAATTATTTGGAATGATATATTAACTAATAAGGGAGTTGATATTTTTGAATCATTAAATAATTTATCTGCAAATATAGAAAAAGAAAAGGAGATGAATTACGTACTATGAAAGATATAACTTTAGTTATTTTAGCTGGTGGAATGGGAAGTAGATTTGGTGGATTAAAGCAAATTGAACCAATGGGTCCAAACGGAGAATTTATAATTGATTATTCTGTTTATGACGCAATTAAAGCTGGATTTAATAAAATTGTTTTTATAATAAAAGAAGAAAGTTATCAAGTTTTTAAAGAAACTATTGGTAAGAGAGTTGAACCTCATATAAAAGTTGAATACGTTTTTCAAAAAAATGACAATATTCCTTTAGGATTTGAAATTCCAAAAGATAGAGTAAAACCTTTGGGGACTGCTCATGCTATACTTTGTTGTAAAGATGTGGTAAAAGAAGATTTTGCTATTATTAATGCAGATGATTTTTATGGAAGAGATTCATATATTAAAGCAGCAGAGTTTTTAAAGAAAAATCATGATAATAAAAAAGCTCAACATTATGGATTAGTTGGTTACTTAGTAAAAAATACTATTACTGAGTATGGTGCTGTAAAAAGAGGTATTTGTAAGGTTAGTGGAGATAAATTAGAAGCATTGATTGAAAGTAATGTTGAAAAAATAAATGAGTCAATAATTGCTAGACCTTTAGATGGAAGCGATGAATTTGAAGTTGATGGAAATGATACAGTATCAATGAATATGCTTTTATTTAATCCAACAATTTTTAATTATATTGAAGCAAGTTTTCCAAATTTTTTAGAGGATAATAAAAATAATTTAGATAAATGTGAATATTTAATACCTGATGTTTTATTTGATACAATAAAAGATAATTTTGCTTCTGTCTCAGTATTAAAAACAACGGCAACTTGGTATGGAGTAACATATAAGGAAGACGCAGAAGGCGTTAAAAAATCAATTAAACAGTTAATTGATAATCATGAATATAAAAATAATTTGTGGGATTGATTAATTAGTGTTAAAATTAGAAAGAGGTGATTAGATGGATACTAAGGTTTATTCAAAAATGTTTATGTGGTTATTTATAGGATTATTAATAACATTTTTATCTGGTTATTGTTTATCTTTAAATGAAACATTACTTGTAAGTGTATTATCAATTGGTATTTTACCGATAATTGTTATAGAACTTGTTGTTGCGGTTTTAATGGGATTTAGAATTAAGAAAATGAAACCTATGACTGCTAAAATTTGTTATATTATATATTCAATTGTAACAGGAATTACTTTTTCAACTATTTTTATTTCATTTAAATTAAATTCAATAATGCTCGTTTTTGGTGTAACTTCATTGTTGTTTGCTTTACTTGCAGGATATGGATTTATTACTAAAAGAGATATAACAAAAATTGGTAATATATTATTTATAGCTTTAATTGGATCACTTGTTGTTTCAATAATCAATATTTTTATGCATAGTCCTCAAGTTGAAATGGGATTATCAATATTATGTATTTTAATTTTTATGGGTTATGTTGCTTATGATATGAATAATATTAAATATTTGGTTAATTCTCTTGATGAGGATAAAGCTGCGGTATATGGAGCATTTCAATTATATCTAGATTTTATTAATATCTTTATAAGATTATTACAACTTTTTGGAAAAAGAAATGATTAAAAAAGAGGTGGTATAATGGCTAAAAAGTTTTTTGATTATTCTTTTCAAATTCATAGAACTAGAAAAACTGGAATTATTTTTGTTGTTTTTATTATTTTGGTAGTTGGTGGAGTATTTCTTTTTTACAAAAGTAAAACAGAGTTATTAAATGTAAAAAAACTAAATTACAAATTAGAATTGGGTATGGAAGAATTTGAAGATACAAGTTGTGATAAAGCATATAGAGTTGGTTATAAAAAAAATACATGCGGAACAATATGTTTGAAAGTATTAAAGAAAAATTCTAAATATTTAGAAAATACAAAGGATCAAATGATAAAGAATGGATTTATTATTGATAATATAAATAAGTCAAAAATTAATAGTAAAAATTGGAGATATTTTACTACAAAAAATGATGGCCCTATAATTACATATTATTCTAGTGATTTTGATAATAATACTTATGTTCTTGAATTTATAAGTCAGGCAAATTATTTGACAAAAACAAATAAAAAAGAATGTAATTCTATAATTAATAAATTTACAAATTCTGTAAAGTTAAAATAAAAAAGGTTATTTTTATTGAAATAACCTTTTATTTTTTCTATACTAAAATTGAGTAGTGATTTTATGTATTGTACTAAGTGTGGTAAACAAAATAATGAAGGTACTAAATTCTGTGTTGGTTGTGGATCACCTATGAATAGTGTAGAGGGTGTTTCTAATAATAGCTTAAATAATCAAAATGTTAAACAGATGCCAAAGAAATATGGTTATGGAAAATGTATTTTAATATCATTTGGATTGGCTTTTGCATTTTTCTTTATATTTACTCTTATATCAGTATAAATTAATTTATGTATTATTGGTAATGGTCAGAGCGTAGATGATGTTTCACCATTATTAAAAATTTTGTTAAAGGGAATTCTTCCAATTTTACAAATTATGCTACCAATGTTTATGATGTTCTTTGGTCATGCTGTAATATACTTAATAAAAAATAGGAAAAATTTATAAGATAAACGATTAGAAATAGTCGTTTTTTTTTAGGTATTTTGGTATAATAAGTAATAGGTGATAATATGGATAACATTAATAAAAGAATCGATGAATTATTTAAAATACTTGAAGATGCTAATTACAATTATTATGTTTTAGATGATCCGAAAATTACTGATCAAGAATATGATAAATATTTAAGAGAATTACAAGATATTGAAGAAGAGTATCCTGATTTAAAAAGAGATAATTCTCCAACTGAACGAGTTGGTGGAAAAGTATTAGATGAATTCGTAAAAGTATCTCATAAAATACCAATGCTTTCTTTAAGTGATGTTTTTTCAGAATCTGAAGTATCTTTATTTGTTGATAGAATTAGTAAAGAAGGAATTCATCCTAAATATGTATGTGAATTAAAAATAGATGGTTTATCTGTTTCACTTTTATATGAAAAAGGTAAACTTGTTAGGGCGGCAACTAGAGGTGATGGAACAGTAGGAGAAGATATTACTCATAATGCTAAAACAATAAAAGCAATTCCACTTACTTTAACAGAAGAAGTTGATATTGAAGTTCGTGGTGAAATTTTTATGAATAAAAAAACATTAATAAAAATTAATGAACAAAGAAAAAAAGATAATATGCCACTTCTTCAAAATTGTCGTAATGCAGCAGCTGGATCTATTAGACAACTAGATTCTAAAGTTGCGGCTAAAAGAGAATTAGATAATTTTATTTATCATTTACCAAATCCAGAAGATTATGGAATTAAAACACATCATGAAGCATTAGAATATATGAAAAAACTTGGATTTAAAATTAATCCTAATAATAAAGTTGTTAAAGATATAAATGAAATATTAATGTTTATTGACGAAAAAGCATCACAAAGAGAAAATTTGCCTTATGATATAGATGGAATTGTTATTAAAGTAGATAGTTTAGATGATCAAAAGACCTTAGGAAGAACTGCTAAATATCCAAAGTGGGCAACTGCTTATAAATTTCCTGCAGTAGAAGTATTAACTAGGCTTAATGATATTATTTTTACAGTTGGAAGAACAGGTCAAATTACACCAAATGCAGTGCTTGATCCAGTAATTGTGGCTGGTTCTACTGTTAAAAGAGCAACACTTCATAATGAAGATTATGTTGTTGGAAAAGATTTAAAAATAGGAGATATTGTTTCTATTAGAAAAGCAGGGGATGTTATACCAGAAGTAGTTGAATCTAAGAAAGAAAGAAGAACTGGACTTGAGAAAGACTTTGTAATGATAGATAAATGTCCAATGTGTGGAGAGATTCTTTCTAAAAAAGAAGGTCAAGTAGATTATTTTTGTACTAATATTCATTGTCCGGCAAGAAAGATTGAAAGTTTAATTCATTTTTCATCAAGGGATGCGATGAATATAGATGGACTTGGAGAAAGAATAGTAGAAGATTTCTTTAATTTTGGTTTTATTGAAAAAATAAGTGATATTTATAAATTAGAAAATCATCGAAAAGATTTAATTACTTTAGAAGGTTATGGAGATAGATCTGTTGCGAAATTATTGGATGCTATTGATGATAGTAAAAATAATTCATTAGAAAAATTAATTTTTGGACTTGGAATAGAACATGTTGGTGCAAAGACAGCTAAGATTTTAGCAAGTAATTTTAAAACTATGGATAATTTAATTAATGCTGATAGTGATATATTAGTAAATATACCTGATATTGGTGGTATTATTGCTGAAAGTATAAAAAAATATTTTTCTAATGAGGATAATATTAAGGAAATTGAAAGATTAAAGACTATTGGGCTTAATATGGATTATTTAGGTAGTTCTATTAATGAAAATGAAAACTTTGTAAATAAGACTTTTGTTGTTACAGGATCTCTTTCATCATATACAAGGGATGAAATAAAAGAGTTAATCGAATCTTTTGGAGGAAAGAGTGTAGAATCTGTTTCTAAGAAAACATCGGTTGTAATAGTTGGAGATAAACCTGGTAGTAAATATGATAAAGCATTAAAACTGGGGATAGAGATTTGGAATGAAGAGGAATTAAAAGAAAAGATAGTTACTAAATAATAATTTATTAAGAGAAAATAGCCATTAATTATTTTCTTTTTTTATATATAAAATATTATTTTTTAATAAAAAAGTCTTTATTTATGATATAATAAACTGGTATTAAGGAGGGATTCTTATGGAAGATAAATTAACTAAAGAAGAAGTTTTACATGTAGCTAATCTAGCTAGAATAGAAATTAGTGATGAAGAGTTAGAAATGTATCAATTAAAACTTAAAGAATTATTAAATCAAGTAGAGGCAGTAAATGAAATAGATGATGATAATACTTCATATTTAATTGCGCCTTGGAGTAATAAAACTGTATTTAGAAGTGATAGTGTTGGGGAAATGTTAGATCCAAAAATGGTACTTAAAAATGTAGCTAGAAAGAGTGGTAATTATATTGAAGTACCAGTGGTGATTGCTAATGAGTAAATATTTAGATTTATCACTTACTTCTATTAATGAATTACTAAAGAAAAAAGAAATTACTCCAACAGATTTAGTAGAAGAATGTTTTTTAAGAATAGAAGAAAATAAGGAATTAAATGCTTTTATTACGCTTAATAAAGAGGAAGCTTTAAAGAAGTCTCATGAATTAGAAAATAGGGATGTAGATAATTTATTATTTGGTATTCCAATTGCTGTAAAAGATAATATTGTTACAAAGGACTTAAGAACTACAGCAGCTTCTAAGATGTTAGAAAATTTTATTCCTATATATGATGCTGATGTTGTAAAAAAAATTAATGATGCTGGTATGATTATAATTGGTAAAGCTAATATGGATGAATTTGCAATGGGATCATCTAATCAAACATCTTTTTTTGGACCTGTTAAGAATCCTTGGAATAAATCTTTAGTTCCTGGAGGAAGTAGTGGAGGGTCTGCTGCAATTGTAAGTAGTAGAATAGCTCCTTTTGCGCTAGGTTCAGATACTGGTGGGTCAATTAGACAACCATCAAGTTTTTGTGGACTAGTAGGGTTAAAACCAACATATGGTAGAGTATCAAGATATGGTTTGATTGCTTTTGCATCAAGTCTTGATCAAATTGGACCTATGACTAGAAATGTTTATGAAAATGCAGTACTTTTAAACACAATCTGTGGAAAAAGTAAAAATGATCTTACTAGTGTAGATACAAATGAGGATTTTACACAATTAATTGGGGAAAAAATTAATGGGATGAAGATTGCTATTCCTAACTTTTATATGAGTGATGCAATTGATGAAGAAATTAAAAATAAACTTAATAATGTAATTGAAATATTAAAGAAAAATGATTGTACTATTGATTATGTAGATATTAATTATATTGATAAAGCAGTTCCTCTATATCAAATTATTGCTATGGGTGAGGCTAGTTCCAACTTAGCACGTTTTGATGGCATAAGATATGGATATAGTTATGAAAATCCTAAAGATATAGATGATTTATATTTAAAAACTAGAAGATTTGGATTTGGTAATGAAGTAAAACGTCGTATTATGATTGGTAGTTATTTATTAAGTGGAAAAAATGCTACAACATATTATAATAAGGCTTTAGCTATTAGAAATGAAATGAGAAATTCCTTTTTAGATATATTTAAAAATTATGATTTAATTATAGGTCCTACTGCTACAACTAAAGCATATCCTTTAGGAAAAGATTTAGATGATGCTGTAAAAGCCTTTATGGATGATGTATTAACTATTCCTGTAAATATGGCGGGTTTACCTGGAATGAATCTTCCTGTGGGATTTAGTTGTGATCATTTACCAATTGGAATGCAAATAATTGGTGGTCCATTTGAAGAAGCTAAAATGTATAAATTAGCAAGTTTTCTAGAAAAAGAATTAAATCTTGATTTAAATATTGGAGGTGGAGATAATGAGTAAGTATATTCCTACAATTGGAATTGAGGTTCATGTAGAATTAAAAACTGCTACTAAAATTTTCTCATCTTCAAAAAATGGTTATGGGGAAAGTGCAAATAGTCTAACTAATGTTATAGATTTAGGTTATCCTGGAACACTTCCTACTGTAAATGTTGAGGTAATAAATACAGCGATAAAAGCAGCTCATGTATTAAATTGTAAGATAAGACATGAACAACATTTTGATCGTAAAAATTATTTTTATCCAGATAATCCTAAAAATTATCAAATAACTGAGGCTCGTACTCCGATTGGATATGATGGTTATGTAGAAATAGAGATTGATGGTGAAAAAAGAAAAATAGAAATAGAAGAAATTCATATTGAAGAGGATACTTGTAAAAGTGCTCATCGTGGAAAAGTTTCTTTATTAGATTTTAATAGAGCAGGAGTACCTTTAATTGAAATTGTAACTCGTGCTTGTATAAATAGTAGTGAAGAAGCAAAACTTTATTTAGAAAAGCTTAGAGAATTATTATTTTATAGTAATATATCTGATTGTAAGATGGAAGAAGGATCAATGAGATGTGATGCTAATGTTTCAATTAGAAAAAGTTTATCTGATCCATTAGGTACTAAGTGTGAAATAAAAAATATTGGTTCTATTTCTAATGTTTCAAAAGCAATAGAAAAAGAAATTATAAGACAAGAGATAATGCTTGATAATAATGAAGATTTTTGTGAGCAAACTCGTCGTTTCGATGATAAATTAAATGATACTGTTTTAATGCGTGTAAAGGAAACTGGTAATGATTATAGATATTTCCCAGAACCTGATATTCCATATATTGAGTTAACAGATGAAATGATTGAAAGCGCTATAAAAACACTTCCTGTGCTTCCGGATGAAAGAAGAAAAGAATATGAAAAACGTGGTATATCTACTGTTAATTCTAATAAAATAATTTCAAATAGAAATTTAAGTGATTATTTAAATACTTTCTTTGATACAGATTTAAATTTTAAAGAAGCATCAAATTTATTATTAGGTGATATTTCTGCTTATTTAAATAAAGAAGAAAAAATAATTACTGATACAACTTTAACTAAAGAAAGATTTATAGACTTAGTTAAAAAGATGGAAGATGGTTCTTTAACAAGTAAAAATTTAAAAGATATTTTAAATATAGTTTTAGAGAGTGATAAATCAATTGATGACATTGTTAAAGAATGTGGTATTTCAAATATAACTGATTCTAATATGTTAAAAGAAGTTGTTATAAAAATTATATCTTCTAATCCAAGTAGTGTAGAAGACTATAAAGCTGGAAAAGATAGAGCTATTAAATATTTAATGGGTCAAATTATGAAAGAAACAAAAGGGTCTGCTAATCCAAAATTAGTTAATGAAATTTTAATTGAAGAATTAAATAAGTAATTGAAAACATAAAATACATAGTGTATAATATAGATACTAGGGATGTGAGAATATGAAAAAATATATCAAGGAACATAAAATTGTCGTAGTTGCGGTAATAATTTTATTATTATTACTAGTAATGGCTTTCTTTTTAAAGGGAGTATTTTTCTCAGGTACAGAGAATGCTGTATACGGTGAAAGATTAAAAGGTATTGATGAAGTTAAAATTACAAAAAGTGAAAAGAGTGATTTAATTTCTAAAATAGAAGAAGATAGCTCTGTTTCTAAATGTGAATTTAGTTTACAAGGAAAGATTGTTAATGTAATTATTACTGTTAACGATGATGTAGGTATTGATACTGCTAAAGCTTTAGCTGATAAAGTAGTAGAAAATTTTGATTCTGATCAAAAAGAATTTTATGATTTTCAAGTTTTTATAAAGAAGAGTAATGGTGGTAGTGATTTTCCTATAATTGGTTATAGACAAAATACTAAAAAAGGCTTTACTTGGACAAAAGATAGGGCGGCGAGTTAATGAAAAAGAAATTAATTATAACTATACCTATTATAATTGCTTTAGTAGCTTTTATATTTGTTTATAGATATTATAATCATGAAGATAAAACAACTTCTTTAACTGTAACTGAAAAAAGATGGGTACAAGATAATAGTTCAAAAGCAATAGATATTGAAGTCATTAATGATTATCCTATTTATGGTATGGATGGTGATGGCGTTTTCTTTGATTTTATTGGTGATTTAAAGAAGAATATTGGTTTAGAATTAAATGAAATACCATACTTAAAAACAAGCAATACAACAACTGATAGTATTAGATTTAGAATACTTGATAATGATCAAGAATTAAGTAAAAAAGATTTACCTTTATTTGATGATTATTATATTGCAGTTGGTAAAAATTATGATAGAATTAATCATATTAAGGATATGAAAGATATTACTTATGGTGTCTTTGAAGATGATAAAGATACAATTAGTTATTATTTAAAATCAGCAACGAATATTTCATATAAAACATATAAGACAATAGATGAAATGTATAGTGCTCTTGATAAAGATGAAGTAAATATGATTATTGTTCCTAATGTTATGTATCTTGATAAAAATATTTCTAATAGTAAGTATTCGATTAATTATTATTTTACAGAAATGACAAAACAAATAGTTTTAACGTTATCTAAAGATAATGATGACCTTAACAATATAGTTACTAAGTATTATAGAAAATGGAAAGCAACAAATTTTATTGATGAATATGATTCAGAGTATTTTGATTATTATTTAAAAAAGAATAATTTGAGTTCTAAGGATAAAGCATCACTTATATCTAAAACTTATGTTTATGGATATGTTGAAAATTCTCCATATGAAGTAAAAGTTAATGGAAAAATTAATGGTATTGCAGGAGAATATTTAAATAGAGTGTCTCGTCTTGCTGATATAGAATTTAAATATAAGGAATTTACTGATAAAAAGGCATTAGAAGAAGCTATTAAAAATAAAGAAATTGACATTTATTTTGATTATTATGGTTTAAGTAATGATTCTTATAAAGCTACACTTTCAACATTTATAGAAGACTATGTTATTTTAGGAAGACAAAGTGATAATTATATTATTAACTCTTTTGAAAGCTTAAAAAATAAAGATGTAGTAATGCTTAAAGATAATTCTTTATATAACTATGTTAATAGTAATGCTAAGGCTAATATTGATTCTTATTCTAGTATTAATTCATTAGTTAGAAATGCTAAGGATAAATTAATTGTTCTTGATAAAAATGTTTATGATAAGTATAGAAAATCTAAATTTAATAAATATAATATTTTATATACTGATACAATGATGAATGATTATAAATTTATGGTTAAAAATAATAATAAAGCTTTTTATAATTTAGTTAATTATACTATTAATACTAATTCTTAT
>CAZYZU010000008.1:0-20847 GCA_964652065.1 uncultured Muribaculaceae bacterium | reverse complement strand
ATCATATCCAGGAGATACTCCTTCACTACTTGATACTGTACTACTCCAAGGAAAATAATTTGATTCATATATAGCATCAGAAAAACTTCTTACTTGAAGAATTATCATATTAAATTTAAAATCACTAATATTATTAATCATTTCATCGATGTTTTTTTTACTTTCTTTGATATCTTTTCCTTTAATATATTTTTGGATTTCTATATAGCTTATAAATACTCCTCTTTTTTCTTCGTCTTTTTGTTTTATTTCTTTTTTTCTATTATTTGAATTATTAAAATTATAAATAATTACTAAACTAAAAAAGATAATTATTATAAATATTAGTTTTCTCATATTATCACCTAATTAATTATATAATTATCTTTTTAAAAATATTGTCTATTTAACTGATTCATCTTTAATTAAAAATAAATTGTTATTTTTATAAAATGCATAAAATACTTTTTCTATTTCAGTATTCTTTCTTTCTAAGGCTTTATTTAACCATTCATGGCTTTTACCTATCTGGACAAGAGTTTCTTCTTCTACTTTTCCATCTAATATTATTGGTAATGGATAGTTTTTATCTTTTCCTTTTAGAAATACTGATAAATTCCCACTTGTTTCTAAAATTGCATAATCTACTTCTTCTAGATTTTTAATTCCTTTTTCTCTTAATTGTGTTAATAAATCATCTAAATTATATCTTTGATTTAACATTTCTTCAAAATTAACTTTACCTCTATTTATAATTACTGAAGGTTCTCCTTCTATTTTTTCTCTTAACTTAGGACTTTTTAATGATACTTTTGCTGTAACAACTTGAACTATTACTAAAGCAAAGATTGGGACAATTGTAATTAATAAATTAGCTTTATATTTATCTATTGACATAGCTGCAAGTTCCGCGATTAATATGGATACAATTAAATCCATAATGGATAATTCTCCTACTTCTCTTTTTCCCATAAAACGGTATACTAAAGTTATTATTACATAAAAAAGTAATGTTCTAAATAATACTATTAAAATACTCATAAGTCACCTCTTAATATTATTATTTTCCAAGACATAATTTTTTATACATAATCATAAATTTTAATGGAGGTTATTATGAAAAAAATAAAAACTTATTTAAAGTATGGAGGCTTTACTTTATTCTCAATACTCATATGGTTATTACTACTTTCAACACTATATTATTATAATATTATTAGTAATAGTATTATTAATTATTTAAGACCTTTAGTTATTTTATTAAATATTTTTATTAGTAGTTATATACTTGGTAAAAATTCAGACAAGAATGGTTATTTAGAAGGAGCAAAATTCGGATTTTTAATGATATTTATATTTTTATTTATATCATTAATATTTTTTAGAGGATATTTAAAACCTAGACTTGTTTTATATGATATTATTTTACTTGCGATATCTATTTTTGGAAGTATGCTTGGAATAAATAAAGAAAAGAAGAATTGATTTATTTCAACTCTTCTTTTATATTCTTAATTTCTTTTTTTATTTTATATTTTTTTAATCGATAATTTTTAGGTAATATATTTAAAAGAATTTCTCTTGATGCTAGTTCTCTTTTGTAATATTCATTAAATAATTTATCTTTCTTCTGTAAAAGAATTGGTCCAAAGAAATATTCTTTTTTTGTATAATGTTTCTTACCTTTTTTTAATTTAATGATTTGATAGATAAATTTAGCTTCTTTAACTAAGACTTCATCTACTATAATAAATCCAATGCTTGTAAAGAATCTTTTTACATCTTCTTGATAATTATTTGGAGAGATAATTATAGTATCTAACTTTTTTGTGATTTTAAGATTATTTTTAAATATTCCTATAATAGTTCTTCCACCCATACCTGAGGCTATAGCTGTATCAATTTCATTTGTATATGTACTAAGTCCATTACCTAATCTTAATTCAATTTTATCTTCTAAATTATATTTTTTTATATTTTCTTTAGCACTGTTAATTGGACCTTCTCCAATATCTGATCCGATGGCTTTTTTGAATTTTTTTTCTTTTACTAAATAGATATCTAATAAGGCATGGTCACAGCCAATATCTAAAATAAGGGAATTAGTATCAACTAAATCCCCTACTTGTTTTAATCTATTATTTATTTTCATTAGTCAGTTAAGAAATCCTTTAATTTACGACTACGTGAAGGATGTCTTAATTTACGAAGTGCTTTTGCTTCAATTTGACGAATTCTTTCACGTGTAACTCCAAAGATTTGACCAACTTCTTCTAGAGTTCTACATTGTCCATCATCAAGACCAAATCTTAGTCTTAATACCTTTTCTTCTCTATCAGTTAAAGTTAAAAGTACTCCAGCAAGTTCTTCTTTTAACATTTCAACAGTAGCGTATTCTTCAGGACCCATTGTTCTTTCATCTGGAACAAAGTCACCCAAATGAGAATCTTCTTCTTCACCAATTGGTGTTTCTAATGATACTGGATCTTGACTAATTTTATATACTTCACGAACCTTTTCAACAGTAATACCTAATTTCTTAGCTATTTCTTCATCAGATGGTTCACGATTTAATTCTTGTGTTAATTGTCTTTGTACACGAGCAAGTTTATTAATTGTTTCAACCATATGAACTGGTACACGGATAGTTCTAGCTTGATCGGCAATTGCACGAGTAATAGCTTGTCTTATCCACCAAGTTGCATAAGTTGAGAATTTATATCCTTTAGTTGGATCGAATTTTTCTACAGCTTTCATTAGACCAATGTTTCCTTCTTGAATTAAATCAAGAAATAGCATTCCACGTCCTACATAACGTTTTGCGATAGATACAACAAGACGTAAGTTTGATTCAGCTAACATTTTTTTAGCTTCTTCGTCTCCTTCTACAGCTCTTTGTGCATATTCAAATTCTTCATCAGATGTAAGTAAGTTAATACGTCCAATTTCTTTTAAATACATTCTAACAGGATCATTAATTTTAATATCTTTAGAATTAGTTAAATCTTCAACTTTAACATCTTTTGTAATTTCTTCTCCAGTTGCATCATCAGATCCATCTTCTGTTACAATATCAATTTCTGCTTCTGTTAAAGTATTATAAAGATCATCTAGTGAATCACTATCAACTTCTAATCCTTTTAATTCATTTGCTAATTGTTCATAAGTTATGTAGCCTTGTTTCTTTCCTAAAGTTATTAACTTCTTAGTTCTTTCTTCTAATGTCTTTATTTCCCCAACCATTTAAATATCTCCTAACTTCAACTTTCTAATTTGTTCACTTATCTTAGCTTGTTCCAAAGGATCAGACTCTTTTTTCATAAGACTTGATAGTCTTTTTATTTGTTCATTTAAACTATATTCTCTGATAACTTTGAAATAGGCAAATAGTTCATCTTTAGTAATATTATCTTTATAATTACTTGAAACTATACTATTAAGTAAGTCTAACAAATCAGCCTTGTCTTGCAAATAAGTATAAAAATCAGCAATGTTTATCATTCCATGTTTCTTATAATAGTAAATAACTTCACTAGTTAGTAATCTTGTTTCGTTACTTGGAAAGATTAATCTTTCTTTTTCTACTTCATCGATTACCCAATCATTATTTAACATTAGATATATTAATTGTTCCATTGCCAATATGTACTTATTTCTTCTAACTTTTTTCTTTGTAGCCTTAATTTCTATCTTTGGTGTTGGTTTAGATTCTTTCAAGTTCCTAAACCTTTTTTCCAGTGTATTATATCCTATATTGTAATCTTTTGCAAGTCTTTTTAAGATTATCTCTATTCTTATTTCATCATTTATCTTTGTAGTTTCTAATAAAACACTATTTATATAGTTTGCTATATCTTCTTCACTTTTAAAATTAACATTTTCTTTTAAGATATTAATCTTATAATCACCAAAGTTAGTTGCATTTTCTATTTGAGCGATAAATTTATCTTTTCCATTATTTAAAATATATGTATCTGGGTCATCATCATTTGGAAGTGTTATTACTTTTACTTCTATATCATTATCAAGTAATGCTTCACCTATTTTTAATGCTGCATGACGACCTGGAGAATCTCCATCAAGACATAAAATAATATTTTTTGATAATCTTTTAATTAAATTTGTTTGTTCAGTAGTTAGTGCAGTTCCCATTAAAGCAACAGTATTTTTAACACCGATTGAACTTGCTCTTATGACATCCATGAAGCCTTCCATAATAATAACAGACTTCGATACACGGCATGTATCCTTAGCGATATGATAATGATAAAGACAAGATCCTTTTTTAAAGATTTTAGTTTCTTTCGTATTTAAATATTTATTTTGATCAATATCTTTATAAATTCTACCAGAAAAACCTACAATATGACCATAAGTATCATGTAACGGAAACATAATTCTATCAATATAGACATCTCTGTCATCTGATGATAAGCCTATTTCATTTAGTGTTTTTAAATCATATTCTTTTTTAGTTAAAAGTGTCGTTAAATCATCTCTTTTTTGAAGAGATAGACCTATATCAAATTCTTTTATTATATATTCATCTATTTTTCTTTTAGATAAATATTCTCTAGCGTCTCGTCCTACAGTTGAGGCTAAATTATTTTGAAAATATTTTGATGATAATTTATAAGCATCATATAAGTGATCATATTTAGTATCTGCTTTAGCAATTTTTATATTAGATGTATTTACACCTACTTTATCTCCTAAATCTTTTAAAACTTCTTTAAATTCTTTATGTTCATAGTTCATTAAGAATGTAAAAACATTACCACTTGCTCCACAAGAAAAACATCTATATATTTGCTTATCTCTTGAAACACTCATTGATGGATTTGTATCCTCATGAAAAGGACATACTCCAAAGAAGTTCTTTCCCTTTGGTACTAGAGGAATTCTCTCACCTATGATATCAACTATATCTACTTTATTTCTAATTTCATTAGTAAGATCATAATTATTATTCACAAGCATCCCTCCTAACGTTATAACTACTACTTCTTATACCATAAAATCGTTATTTTTTCAAGGTATTGATTTGTTTTAACAAAAAAATATGACATTTTATTTATCATAAATTTATTTTTATTAACTATAATATTAATAGGTGATATTATGAAATTAAAAAATATGATTATTAACACAGTTATAATCTTTATACTTTGTAGTTTATTTCATTTTTTATATGATTTAGTTCCATGCTTTATAACTAGTATCTTTGCTCCTGTCAATGAAAGTATTTGGGAACATTTAAAAATGATTTTTACTTCTTCTGTTTTATATAGTTTACTATCTTATTTTTATTATAAAGATAAAAATTTATTCTTACGTGGATATCTTCGTGGAATGCTTACGATTATTATTTTATTAATTATTTATTTACCATTAAGATTTATCTTTGGAGAAATTATGATTGTTACTCTTTTAGTATTATTAATATCTATTTTCTTAAGTGAAGTTATTACTAGTAAAATATCATTAAAAAAGCACTATAAATATTTAAATATTATTAGTGCAATCTTAATAATTATTAATTTTATTTTATTTACTTATTTAACTTATAATCCTATTAAAACATTCTTATTCTATGATACAGAAAGTAAGAAATATGGAATTGATATATTAAATAAGTGATTTTCTCATAAATGAATCAATAGTTTTATCTAGGTAAATATCTACATTTCCTTTATTAACTATTTTTATAAAACCTAATCCATTTATTACTAAATCAGAATCATATTTTACATCATAACTTACTTTATTTAAGTTCTTTAATTCATCATGTTTTGCATTGCTGATTCTTTTTACTTTTAAATCATTTGATATAAATAATGTAAAACTATTTTTTTCTCCATCAATATAATCTATTCTAAAGAAGTCTTCAATAATTAAACTTTGACCTTTTCTTAATTGGAATGTTCTTGGTTTAATTTCTTTTTTTGGACTAATTTTCTTTAACATTTTATTATCTACATAATTTATTAAAGATCCCATATCTACTAATCCTGGTGTATCAATTAATGTTAAGTAATCATTTATTTCTATCTTAACTGTATTTAGAGTAGTTGATGGAAGTGGTGACATAGTAAGTTCTTGGGTATTATCTGAATAATTCTTAATTAATTTATTAATAAGAGTAGATTTACCAGCATTTGTATGACCTACTACATAAACATTTTTTGTTGTTTGTAAAAATTTAATTCTTTTTAAGAGATAATCTATATTGAAATTTTTTTCTACACTTACAACAATTATTTCTTCAAAGTAAACATTATTTTCTTCAAAGTATTTAATTAGTTTTTCTTCTTTTACACTTTTTGGTAAAATATCTTTTTTATTTAAAACTAAAATCATTTTATTAGATATATATTCTCTTATTTTTAATATATCTTCTTCTAAGTTTAATAAATCTGTAACATATAAGACTAAATCTTTTGTCTTGCCAACACCTTTTAATATTTCTAGGTATTCTTCATTAGATTTTGTTACTACTTGGTATTCTCCATAGTTTTTCATTCTAAAACATCTTTGACAAATATCATTTTCAAGTGATGTTGTATATCCTTCTTGTAAAACATTTTCATCTTGTAATGTTACTCCACAACCACTACAGGTTTTAATATATTCATTCATAGTACTGCCCTCTTTCAAAGATACCACGTTTACGATATCTATTAATTATCCATGATTCTATTTTTCTATTTAAGCCTGTTATTTTTAAATCTTTTTTTCCTAATGGATCAACTAAAATAGTTTTGATATTAAAATTATTTCCTGAGATAATATCAGTTACTATTTGATCGCCTATCATTACCATTTCTTTTTTCTTTAGGTTATATGCTTTTTTTATTTTTCTTAATCCTTTAGTAAGTGGTTTCATTGCTAGTGAAACGGCATCAATTCCTAAATCCCTTTTATATGGTTCTATTCTCTTTTTAGTATTATTAGAAATAATAAAGATTATAAAATCTTTTTGAAGTTTTCTTATTAAATCCTTTGTTTTTTCAGGACATTTTTTTTCTTCTATTAAAGCAAGTGTATTATCAAGATCAAATATCAAACATTTAATACCAGCTTTTTTTAGTTTCTTATAGTTAATACTAAATATATCTTTACAATAAATTGTTGGTTTGAAATTTTTCATTAATTCACCGCCTGTTTTCTTATTATACAATAAATAAGTCTTTTTTACTAGTTATTAACTCTTTGAGTTAACATTTCAGTGTCATTTGTAATAGCTTCAAAGCTATAGCCATTATCTTTTCCATATTTAATAATATCTCTTAATGCATCTCTTGTATAGCTTTTAATATCATGCATTAAAACAATATTTACTTTATCATGTGAAAGTCTAGAAGTTACTTTTTTATAGACTTCACTTGAAATTGTTGTTTCACCAGCATCGCCTGATAGGATATTCCAATCGTAGTATTTATAGCCTCTTTTAATTACTTCTGTTGTAAGACATTTCATAATTCCTATTTTATATTTTCGGCTAATTGTATTAGATGATCCACCTGGAAATCTTATTATCTTAGAATCATATCCAGTAAGATTTAAAACTCTATCATGAACTTCTGTTAAGTCATTAAAGTAATTATCAACTGATGAATAAATTAAGGAATAGTTATGACTTGCAGTATGAAGTCCTACAGTATGACCTTCATTATATTCTCTTACAATTAAATCATCTGGTCCTTTATTTGTAACAAAGAATGTTGCTTTTACGCCTTCTTCTTTTAAAATATCTAAAATTTTATCTGTTGTTCCCTCTCTTGGTCCATCATCAAATGTTAGATAAATTGTTCCTGGTTGACCTTTTTTTATAACATTTACTTTTCTTTCTGCTTTTTCCTTATTACCTGATTTATCTTCTACTTCATATGTAATAATGTATGTTCCAGTAGTTGATGTATCTACACTTCCTGTTATTTTAACATTACTTGTAATATCTTTATCACAATTATCTGTAGCACTAAATCCCGGATCAATAAATTCTTCATTTAAAAATGTAAAAATTGTATCACTTGAATTTAATTTTATGACTGGATTTTCTATATCTTTATGATATATTTTTTTCTTTTTTATATCATAGTTTCCTGATGAGTCTGCTACTGCATAAGTTGCTAGGGAATCAGTTATTTTAACCTTTACTTTATTTTTTAAATCTTTATCATAATTATCTTTTACAGTAAATTCTTCTTGTTCATATTCTTTATTTGGACATACATAAACTTCTTTATCATTATTAGATAAGTTTATACTTGGTTTTTCTATGTCCCTTACTTTTACTATTCTAACAACCTTTTTAGTAAAAATTCCTTTCTTTAAAGTATACTGTATTTTATAAATTCCTAATTTTTTTGAATTTACATTTCCTATTATTTTAACTTTATTTTTACTATTTGTTTTAACTCCTGGATCAATAAAAGGTTCTTTATAATTAATTGTCATTGTACTTTTTTTATTTAATGTTATTTTGGGCATATAAAAGAAATATATTATACTATATAAAAGACATAATATTATAATTGCTAAAATCAAAAATATAGTTGTTTTATTTTTAAATTTCTTCATAATTTCCCACTCTCACGTATATTATACTTTTATTTTTAGAGAGTGTCTAGAAAATTATTCATAATTATTACTTTTAATAAATTCTCGTAAAATTTTTGTTAAAGCTCTTTTCTCAATTCGCGAGACATAACTACGTGAAATTTTTAATTCTTTAGCAATTACTTTTTGAGTTTGTTCTTCATTATTATTTAAACCATATCTTCTGATTAAGATTTCCTTTTCTCTTGGAGTTAATATTTTCATGTATTCATTTAATAGTCCTATATTATCTTTTAGACTTATATCTTCAATAAAATCTGGTTTAGGGGCTTTTAAAACATCCATTATAGATATTTCATTACCATCTTTATCATAACCAATTGATTCATTTATAGAAATATCTTTTAAAGTTTTATTATTACTTCTAAAATGCATTAGGATTTCATTTTCAATACATCTTGCACAATATGTTGTAATTCTTACTCCTTTATCATTTGAGAATGTATCAACTCCTTTTATTAATCCAATTGTACCTATACTTATTAAGTCATCTTGATCAACATATTTACTATCAAATTTTTTTACAATATGAGCAACTAATCTTAAATTATGTTCAATAAGTTTATTTCTTGATTCTTTATCTCCTAGTTTTGATTTTGTAATTGCCTCTTCTTCTTCCTCTCTTGTTAAAGGATCTGGAAAGACTTGATTAGAATATGATCCTGTTAAGAAAATACTTTTTAAAAACATAAATATTTGTAAAAACATATAATCACCTAATTAAATATATGTTTAATGTTACAAAATTAGACAATTTATTTATATTTAAGACTATGATATAATGTAGTAAATAAGGAGTTGATATTATGGCATCAACAGAAATAAGTGATAATATTTTATATTCAGAAAACAAAGATTTTATTAACGATTATTTAGAAGTTCTTATTAATCGTCTAACTCATTCTAATATGGCACTTGAAAAAGATTTAGGAAATCCAGATGATAGTAAAAACGCAATTAAATTAAAAGATAATATGAATGCTTTTAAATATTTACTTAGTTCAGTAAATGATACTGAATTGTTATCAGAAGACTTAATTATAAAAGTTGCATCAATGGTTAATGATAGTTCTCCTTTTATTTCTAATGGTTATCGTAAAATTGGAAATAAGTTGGCTGAAACTGATATTTTAATTTCTAAACCTGATACAATTAAAAACGATATGTCAAATTTAATTGAAGATTATAATAATTTAGATAATTCTGATATTTTTGAAAAAGAAGCAAGATTTCATATTAATTTTATAAAAATACATCCATTTGAAGATGGTAATGGAAGAACAAGTCGTTTAATTTTAAATTATAACTTGTTAAAGCAAGGAATTGCTCCTGTAATCATAACTGATGATTTATTAGAATATTATCATACCTATATTGCGGATAATGATGTTGATTCAATGAAAAAATTATTTATCATTCAATCTACAAAAGAAAATAATTTATTAAATGAAATGTTTGGAAAATATAATACAAATTATCAACAAGATGATAATAATATAAAAAAATAAAGTTGCTTAATTCGCAACTTTTTCTTTTTCTTCTCTTAATTTAACAGCTCTATAGCCTTCTTCTATATCATTAAAATAGATTGTTTCTGTTTTTAATTTTTGATATGTTTCATTTCCTTTTCCAAGAATTAAAACCATATCTTTTTCTTTTGCCATATTAATAGCTTTTTCAATAGCAATTCTTCTATCTACTTCTATTTCAAAGTTTTTATATGTATCTTTTACATCACTTATTAACATATTAATAATATCAATTGGTTCTTCACTTCTAGGATCTTCATAAGTAAATATGGCATAACTAGCATTATCTAAGACAGTTTTTCCCATAACTGGACGTTTTAAATAATCTCTTTCTCCAGCTGAACCAATAACTACAATTGAACGATTAATATCTAATGTATGAACGAAGTTAAGTAAGTTTTTTATTCCATTAGGAGTATGTGCATAATCAACCATTACATAATATGGCGTTTTTGTATCAAGTAATTCTAGTCTTCCACTTACTTTAATATTTTTAATATTTTTAATTAATTCTTCAAAAGAAAATCCAAGAGATAAACATACAAGTAATCCAGCCGCAAGATTTGAAACATTAAAATCTCCTAGCATCGGACTTTCTATATCATATGTTTTTCCTTCATATTTAAAATTAATTAGTGTTTTATTTGGATAAACTTTAAAATCCACTATTTGAAGAGTTGCATCATTATCTTTTCCGTAGCTTATAACTTTACCATTACATGATTTTTCCATTTCATTATAAAATTCATCATCTTTATTTAAAATACAGAAACCATCTTTTTTAGTTTGAATAAATAGTTGCTTTTTACAATCTTTATAATTTTCAAAACTACCATGAATATTTAAATGTTCACGTGTAATATTTGTATATGCTGAAATATCATATTCTAAATTTTGAAGTCTTCCTCTGAAGAATGCTTCACTACTAGCTTCCATTACTGCATAAGTACATCCATCATCTTTAAACTCTCTTAAAAATTTATATAAAAGTGTTTCATCTGGAGTTGTATTTGGATTATCATCTTTTTCTTTTCCAGCCCAACTTCTGCCATTAGTACCAATGTAGCCACATTTATCACTTCCCATTAAGGTTTGAATGATTGTTGCGGTTGAAGTTTTTCCATCAGTTCCAGTTATACCAATCATTGTTAAGTCTTGTTCTGGATAATCATAAAATTTTCTACAAAGCTTTGATAGTTCTTTATTAGTGTCTTCTACTTTTATTATTGGAACATCTTTTTTAATACCCTCGTGGCTTACAATTATAGCGCTTGCTCCATTTTTTATTGCTTCATCTATAAAATCATGTCTATCTGCTTTAACTCCCATAGTACAAACAAATATGTCACCTTTTTCAACTTGTTTAGAATTTATCTTAATATTTTTTATTAAAGTGTCATCATTTATATCATATAATTCACTTAATTTTTTCATTTTATCACCCATAACAATTATATCGTAAACTTATGTAAAATTAAAGTATTATTGTTGATATAAGCAGTATTTTACGTTAAAATTATAGATTGTAACGAGGTGTTAATATGAAAAGTGTAATTATTGGAGCCGGATCTGATTTGGGAGTACACATCGATGGAGCTCATCTTGGGCCAATTCAACTTATAAATGATTTAAAGGGATTCTATCAAGGAGAGGTTGTTACATTTACTCAAGATGAATCAATTATTAAAAGTAGAAATTTATCTGATCGTAGTAAAAATAAATATGAAGTTAATGAACTTAACGAAAAAATGTATAAAACTATCTTAGAAAAAATGAAAACCGGATATTTTCCTATCACATTAGGTGGAGATCATACAGTTGCGATACCTAGTAGTCTAGCAGACGCAAAAGTAAATGAAGACATTGGTATTATTTGGATTGATGCTCATACTGATTATAATACTTTTGAAACTACTACAACTGGAAATATCCATGGTCTTCCACTTGCTGCTATCACAGGATATCAATGTGAAGAACTTAGATTATTTCATAGGGGTGAAATCATTCAACCAGCAAAAACAGTAATAGTTGGTGCTCGTAGTATTGATCCTGGTGAGAAAGAAAATTTAAAATATTCTGGTGTTACAGTTTTCTCAACAGAAGATATAAAAAAAGAAGGTGCTAAAGCTATTATGGAAAAAGCATTTTCAATAGCTTCTTATAAAACAAAAAGTGTTCATATTAGTTATGATTTAGATGTAATTGATCCTGATATTGCTCCTGGAGTTTCTATTCCAGAGTTTGATGGGGTTGATAATGATCAAGCAATGGAGATTTGTGATTCAATAATAGAAAATTTTGATAAAGTTAGTTCGTTTGACTTGGTGGAATTAAATCCATTAAGAGATCAAAATAGAAAAACTGAACAAATTGCTGTAAATATACTCGCTAAAACAATTAAAGCAATTGAAAAATTACCAGAAAAGAAAATAGAAGAAACATTTTAGTTCCTTCTATTTTTTTGTATATATTATATTTTTTCTACTTTTACAGATGCTTCAATTTCATTAAGCATACATTTATCATTTAGATTATTATCTTTAGTAATATTTTCTGCTAAAGTCTCACCCATAATATAATCTTTATACATATCAATCATTTTATCTAGAGTACTATCTCCATCATAATAAATATTAATATGATCAGTAATTATAAAATCAGATTCTTTTCTTAATGATTGTACTTTTCTTACAAATTCACGAGCAAGTCCTTCAAGTATTAATTCTTCGCTTAAATTAGTATCAAGAACAACACAAGTCATATTATCACTACTTGCTGCATACCCATCTTTTACATCGATTGAAGTAAGTGTATTAATACTATCTAACGTAAAGTCTTCACCTTCAAGCTTAATAGTTAAAGGTTCTTTTGATACACTAAATGCTTCATCGCTTGATAATGATTTTAATACTTCTTGTAAAGGCTTAATTTTAGGTCCTAATTCTTTTCCTAAAACTTTAAAATTAGGTTTTAGAGAATATGTTAAATAATCAGTCATATCATCTTTATATGTAATATTTTTTACATTTAATTCTTCTTTTATAATTGAATCTAAATCTCCAATTATATTTTTTACTGAAGAAGCTAGAATCACTTCATTTATAGGTTGACGAACCTTGATATTAACTTCTTCTCTAGCATCACGTCCTAAACTACAAATATCACGTACTAAATCCATCTTTTCTTCTGTTTTTTCATTTATTAATGATTCCACTACATCAGGGAAATCTGCTAAGTGGACACTTTCTTCTTTAGTTAATTTAGTATAAATTTCATCTGATATAAATGGTGTAATAGGTGCAGTTATTTTAGCAAGAGTTGTTAAAACTTCATATGTAGTTAAATATACACTCTTCTTACTAAGTGTTAATTCACTATCCCAAAAACGTCTTCTGTTACTTCTAATATACCAGTTAGATAAATCATCATTTAAAAATGGAATAATAGCTTTAACTACTTTATTTAAATCATATTCTTCATAACCTTCTATTACAGTTTTAACAAGTCTATTTAATTTAGATAATAACCATTTATCAATAAGTTCTCTTTCTTCTACATCAACATTATATTCTCTTGGATCAACATTATCTGCATTCGCATACATTTCAAAGAATGAATATGCATTTTTAAATGTAGAAATATATTTAGAATAAATCTCTTTCATTCCTTCAGTATCAAATCTTAATGGAGTCCATACTGGAGAAACATATGGTAAATAAAATCTTACAGTATCTGCCCCATATTCTTCTATTGTAGTAAATGGTTCAACTATATTACCTTTGGATTTAGACATTTTTTTACCAAATTTATCAAGTAATAAATCATTAACTAATACATTTTTATATGGAGCCTTACCTGTTACAAATACTGATATAACAAGTAATGTATAAAACCATCCTCTAGTTTGATCAATTCCCTCTGCAATAAAATCTGCTGGAAATTGTTCTTCCCATAATTCTTTATTTTCAAATGGATAATGATATTGCGCAAAAGGCATAGAACCTGAATCAAACCAACAATCAATTACATCAGTTACACGAGTCATTTTTTTACCACAATCTGGACAAGTTATATGAACATCATCAACATAAGGCCTATGTAAATCTATTTCTTCTGTAATATCTTCTATTGCCTTTTCTACTAATTCCTTACGAGAACCAATCATTTCTTCATGACCACATTCACATACCCATAAAGGAAGAGGTGTTCCCCAGTAACGATTTCTAGAAATAGCCCAATCTTTCATATTCTCTAACCAATTACCAAAACGCTTTTCTCCAACAAATTCTGGATGCCAATTAACAGTTTTATTAGCCTCAATAATTTTATCTTTAAGTTTAGTAGTTTCAATATAAAAACTTGGCTTTGAATAATAAATAAGTGGAGTATGACATCTCCAACAATGTGGATATTGATGAGATATCTTTTGCTTTTTAAATAATTTATCGTTTTCTTTTAAATATTTAATAACTTCTAAATCAGCATCAAATACTAATATACCCTTCCACATACCATCTAAATATTTACCATCTTCGCCTACTGGATTTAAGTAAGGTAAATTATATTCTTTACCAACTTTAGCATCATCTTCACCAAATGCAGGTGCAATATGAACTATACCAGTACCATCTTCCATGGTTACATAATCAGCGCAAGTAACAAAGAAAGCTTTTTTATTGACTTTAAAATCTGGAATTAATTGTTCATATTCCATATATTCTAAATCTTTACCAGTAAATTCTTCAATTACTTCTAAATCATCGCCTAAAACTTTATTTAAAAGAGCTTTTGCTAAAATGAAAGTATTATCTTTTGATTTAACCTTAACATATTTCTCCTTTGGATTAACGCACAAAGCAACATTACTTGATAAAGTCCAAGGTGTTGTAGTCCATACCAAGAAATAAACATCTTCATCTTTCTTTTTAAACGGAACTATAACAGTATTAGCTGTTGATTCTTCATATCCTTGGGCAACCTCATGTGAAGCAAGACCAGTTCCACATCTAGGACAATAAGGTAGAATTTTACTTCCTTCATAGAACAATCCTTCTTCAAAGAATTTTTGTAGGATCCACCATTCTGTTTCAATGTAATCGTTATTATATGTGACGTAAGGATTTTTTAAATCAATAAATTGACCCATTTCTTCAGTTAGGCGAGTAAATGATTCTTCATTTTCCCATACAATTTTACGACACTCTTTATTGAATTTTTCCATTCCATATTTTTCAATATCTTTTTTACCAGTAAATCCTAATTGCTTTTCAACTTGTAATTCAACTGGGAGACCATGTGTGTCCCAACCTACTTTACGAAGAACTTTATGTCCTCTCATTGTTTGATATTTGCAAAAAGAATCTTTTAGGAATTTTGCCATCATATGATGAAGTCCTGGATGTCCATTAGCAGTAGCTGGTCCATCATAAAATACAAATTTATCACTATCTTTTCTGTTATCAATAGTTCTATTTAAGATATTATAAATACCACCCCAATTTTTTACTATTTCTTTTTCTACAGCTGATGCTTTTTTATTATTTAACTTTTCAAATTTCATAATTTTATACCTCTTTCATTTTTTATTTATGCGATCAATATATAACCATAATATATTACAAATATTACTAGGAACGCTATTCCTTCTTTTCTTGATATTTTGTAGTCTTTGAAACTAAATAGAAATAAAACTACTGCGGCAAGCAACATAGCAATTAAATCGATATAATTAAATGCTATATGGTTAATTCCGCCAAATATGGCAATAGGAAGTCCTATTACGATACCAATATTAAAAATGTTACTTCCAACGACATTTCCTATTGCAATATCATATTCACCTTTTTTAGTTGCGACAACACTTGTTACAAGTTCAGGAAGAGATGTTCCTAAGGCTATTATTGTAAGTGAAATTATTCTCTCACTTACTCCAATAATTTTTGCAATGGAACTTGCAGAATCAACTACTGCATTACTTCCTAACACTAAGCAAGCTATTCCAATTATTGTATAAACAATTGATTTTACTAATCCATATTTTGGTTTTTCATTTTCTTCTTCTTTATCAATCTTATTTCTCATTACAGTAAATAAATAATATACAAATACTAAGAAAAACAAAATTATTATAATTCCATCTGACCTTGTTAGCATATCATTTGCTGCTCCTGATAAAAGCTTGTCATTGATTAAAACCACAAATAATGTTGTCATTAAAATTGTAATTGGTAATTCTTTTTTTACAGTTGCATTCTTTACCTTTAAGGAATGAATACATGCTGCTACTCCTAAAATCAATAAAATATTTAAAATATTACTACCAATAACATTACCTAAAACAATATCTCCACTTCCAGCCATAATAGATTTTACTGATACAGCAAATTCTGGTGCAGATGTTCCAAAAGCCACTATTGTCAGGGCAATTAACATTTTTGATAAATAAAAATTCTCTGCTAGAGCTGATGCAGCATCAACAAATAAATCTGCTCCTTTTACTAAAACAATAAAACCAATTATTAAAATAACAATATTTATTATCATATTTCCTCCTTTATAACAAAAAAATTATCCATCCTTAATAAGGACGAATAATTCGCGGTACCACCTTAATTTATGAAATGACTAAAAATCACTCATACACTTAATTCACTTAACGCGTGATCATCGTTTTTAGCTTATCCCTAAAACACACTTGAAAGTGATCTAAATATTATTTTCTAACTTCTTTTCACCAAACAGAAGCTCTCTTAATAAAAATATAATATTCCGTCTTTCGCAATTGCTTTCCCGTATAATATAACATATTCATAAAAAAAAAACAAGATGTCATTAATCTTATTTTTCTTCTAAATCTAGGATTTCTATTTCTTCTACAACAGCCATTTGCTGTTCCATTATTAATTTTAATTTTCTCTTAAATATTTTCATATTATTTTCTAATGTTTCTGATTTAACTTCTATTTTTTCAGCTTTTAGTAGAGCTTCGTTAACAATACGACTTGCATTATTTTTAGCATCTGTAACAATCATATTTGATTCTTCTCTAGCCATACGTTTAATATTGTCTCCAGCCTCTTCTGCTCTAATAATCGCATCTTTTAGTGAATTTTCTATATTTCTATAATGTTTTAACTCTTCTTTTAAACTGTTAATATCATCTCTTTGTTGTTTGCACTTTTCGATAATACCTTCTGTTTGAGTAATAACATCATCTACAAATTTATTAACTTCCCTACGATTATATCCATTGGCTTCATAGCTAAATTTTTCCATAGAAATCACCTCAGAATATTTTCTATTTTATTTACCAGTTAAATTCGTCATCGTCTTCTTTTTCTTTTTTACTTCCTCTTGTCGATTTAGCAGTTGCCGTATTATCATCACTTATTTTTCCCTCTACATTAACATTGTTAGGAGTACACAAAAATATTCCTCCACCAAGTTTTTGTAAATCTCCACCTATTGCATAAAGGGTTCCGCTTAGAAAATCAACAATTCTCTTTGCTTGATCAGGAGTAACTCTTTTCAAATTTACTACAACTGCGTTTCTTGCTTTTAAATAATCAGCAATTTGTTGTGATTCAGAGTATGCACGTGGTTCTAACAACATCATTTTAGATCCTGCTGTTCCTTGCTCATCTTGATATCCTTCTCTTGTATTTGTATAGTATTCTTCTTCTACAGAAGTTTCTACTGGTTCTTCGTCATTTCCAAATAAATTTTTTAATTTATCTAATGCCATATATAATTCCTCCAATTTTGTATTCTCAATTATTTCTATTGTATCATAAATGTGTTTAAAAAACTATAATGTTTTTACAATTTTATGTAATTTAATTACTAATAATACCAAATCGTTGCTAAATCAACATTATTACTATTTGGCGTTGGATTAGGTAATTCTATATACATTGAAATTGGTACTTTAAATGCACTACCAAATGCAATGCAATGTCCAGGTTGTAAACTTTTTAATTGTTGCACTATTTCAATTGAAATATTTGGTACCATATTTTTGATGTAATCTAAATCTTTAGGATGCAATGTTCTTAAAATAATAAAATTTGAACATTGAGAAATTGCTGTATCTGAAAGTTCAGATGGTCTTTGTGTTATTAATCCTAAAAAGACCCCATATTTTCTTCCTTCTTTTGTTATTCTTTCAAAAATGTTATATCCAATTATATCAACATCTTTATCATTTTGAACATATCTATGTGCTTCTTCAATAATTATATGGAATGGAATACTTCCTCTTTCTCCATTTTCTACTGCCATCGAAAAAAGCATTTTTGATAATATTTTAGTTATTACTTTTGCTAATCTATCGTCAACATAATTAATATTAAAATTTATTATTTGGCATTTTTGACCACTTATTTTATCTAACATTAAATTTTTTATATAGTCAATTTTGTTTACAAATTTTGGATATTCAAAATATTCTTTATAATCACTGTTTGCTAAAGTATGAAGTCTTACACTTAATATATTTGCATTATCATATACTTTTTCACTTTTTAAAATACCTTCAGATATAAGGGCAAAATCCATTGCTTCTTCTAAATCTTTTAAAGAATAATAACATGTGTCGTTATTTTGTTCTAATTCTTTATCAAATTCTTTGTTTATATAACTTCTTATAAATTCTGTTACTAATTCAATTTCTTGAAATTTACCTGTTTTATCAATATATAAGCATTGTTTTAGGGTTCTTACGTAACCAGGTTGCACAATCTGAGTTTCTAGATTTAATTCTTGTGTGTTAAATTTTGTTAAAATTGCTGTAACTTGGTCTCGAATTTTTGTGGAATTTGCTCCACTTAATAAAATATCTTCGATAGCCCTTGCAATTATATCATTTTTATGTTTAATTGTTTCTTCAGAATTTCCTATCAAAATTGGTACTAACTTTAATGCTTTTTCTATTATTGGCAATTGATTAGGGGTATTTGCATCTAATAATAAAGCAACATCATCTACATCCATTAACCAAAGTGGAATTTTTATGATGTCAGTTTCAGCATATTTCGTATTTGTTGTATAAGTTTTGTAGTGCACATTTGGATTAATTTTAGTAAGGTTACTAAATGCATTAGTATACTCACCATATGCATCAAATAAAAATATATTTGATTTTACTGGCGCACTTTGTGTTGATGTGAACAATTTTTGAATTATACTTGCTACTGTACAACTTTTTCCTGAACCACTATTTCCTAAAATTGAAAAATGGTTGCTAAAGAAATCATTAACACTAATATTTATTCTATAATTTTGGTAGATAGTCGAATAGCCAAAAAAAGTTTGTCCAATATTTGGTGTTTGTTTACCTAATATAGTTTCTAATTCTTCTAAGGTAATTATTCTTATAGTTGATTTAAAAGAGGGCTTTGTAGAAAATCCTGGTAAAAAGATGGTGTTTTTTAATTCACCTACTATGTTTACTGTCATCTGATTTTGACCTATATTAACAATTTCGCCAACAATTTTTTTTTGTTCATCTTCAAATACTACATGGAGATTTATTAAATTTGTTTGGCTGTTTATATCTATGTCTAATTTTATAAAAACTTGATTGTCAATTATTTCAATAATTTTTCCTAACATAGCAACACCCTCTTATTTTATCTAATTATAGCATGAAGATGTATAAAAAAAAAGATTATTTCACTAATTTAAGGAAAAATCTTTTTGATAGTCAATAATATAATTAGGTGGTTATAATGAATAAATTTTATCTTTTAAAAAACAAAATTGATACTATTAAAGAAAAAGGTTGGATTAAATGTCCAAATAATAATATTAATATTGCGGGTATTATGCTTGAAAAATTGTTAAATATGGAAAATAACAGTTTACCTTTACCTGATTATGATGGAATAGAATTAAAAACAAGATTAAAAAATGGTAGGTCAAGAATTACACTATTTTCTTCTGTTCCTGATAGTTTCCTTTTTGAAACTAAACGAATAGTTAATCTTTACGGATATCCAGATAAGCAATATCCTCAGTTTAAAGTACTAAATAATATTGTTATGTGTAATAAACTAACATATGTATCTAACAATAAATATTTGAGTCTTTATGTTGATTGGATTAATAAAAAAGTTGTTTTAAATGTTTATAATGGTCCATTTCAATTAATAGATAACTTAACGTCGTGGTCATTTGAATTAATTTCTAGAAAAGCTAGTATTAAATTAAAAAATCTTTGTTTTATCAATTTTGAAAAAAATTGGTATAAGAATGATTTATACATAAAATATGTATCTGATAAATATTATGTTTTTAAGAGTGCTTATAATTTTCTTAAAGAAATAGAAAATGGAAATATTTGTTTGTCAATTAAAATTGGGATATTTAAATCCGGTAAAAAATTCGGTCAGGTTCACGATCACGGTTCGAGCTTTGATATAAAAGAAGAATTATTAGAAAAAATATTTTTTAAATTGGAATAATCTAGTGGGCCAAGGGGATTTTGACAAAAAAAAAGACATTTAAGTCTTGTTATACAAAATGGTCGGGAAGACAGGATTTGAACCTGCAACCCCTTGGTCCCAAACCAAGTGCTCTACCAAGTTGAGCCACTTCCCGTTATGGTGCGCTCGAAGGGATTCGAACCCCTGACCTTTTGGTTCGTAGCCAAACGCTCTATCCAGCTGAGCTACGAGCGCATATGGCTTCTCGCCTATGTATTGATAATATCATTATT
>CAZYZU010000007.1:0-21832 GCA_964652065.1 uncultured Muribaculaceae bacterium | reverse complement strand
AAGAAGATAATAAAAAGATAGAGAATTCTTTAAAAAGAGAGTGGAAGGAATCTGGAGCTTATGAAAAATCTTTAGAAATTGCTAAGTCTATGCTAGAAAAAAATATGAATATTTCTTTAATAGCAGAAATAACTAATTTATCCATTGATGAAATAAAGAAATTAGGTAGTTAATATCTAATTTCTTTTATACTTTACATATAGTATATGTAAACATAATTGAAAGCTAAAAAGATCTATGATATATTTATTTTATAATAATACAAGGAGTAAGATATGGCTATAAGTGAAAAAGAAGTAATAAAGGAGAAAAAAATACTTAAGAGTGTTACTAAATTATTAGATGATCATATAGAAGAATTAAGTCATGAGGTACATATATCTACTGATGATTTAGTTGAATTTAAAAAACTTGTTTGGAGTGATTTTTCTTCATTTGATAGTGGTGATATGGCTCAAGCTAGTGTTGCTACTCAAGAAGAAGCTAATAAGTTATTTCAAAAACAAAATTATTTAAAAAGGCTTTTAAAAATACAAAAAAAGCCTTATTTTGCGTCTATTGTATTTAAAGATACTGATGGTGAAATCTATAATATTTATATTGCTTTAACTTATTTAAAAGATAAACATCTAAATAATATTTTATATGATTGGAGAAGTCCTATTTGTAGTTTGTTTTATGATTATGAAACTGGTCCTTGTAAATATATTGCTCCTGGTGGAGAAATAGTAGGTGATCTTCTTCGTAAAAGACAATATAAAATAGAAAATAATAAGCTTGTTAGTGTTTTTGATAATTCATTAAATATAGATGATGATGTATTACAAGAAGTACTTGCGACTGAGTCAGATGAAAAGATGAAGAATATTGTAAATACTATTCAACAAGAACAAAATATGGTTATTAGAAATATTGAAGATAAAAACTTAATTGTTCAAGGAATAGCTGGTTCTGGTAAGACTAGTGTTGCACTTCACAGAATCGCTTATTTACTTTATCAAACAAAGAATTTATCTAGTAATAATATTTTAATATTTTCACCTAATGATATTTTTACAGAATATATTTCTGATGTTTTACCTGAACTTGGAGAAGATAATACATTACAAACTACTTTTAATGATTATTTAGCTTATTTTATTGGTGAATATAAAGATGTAGAAACTTATACAGATTTTATAGCAAGATATTATTCATATCTTGATGTTAATCGCGAACTTATTAAATATAAACAAAGTGATGCGATTATAAATGATTTAGATAATTTCTTAGATGAATATGTAGAAAATGCTAAGATATGTGATGATATATTAGAAGGAAAGAATCATTTAATGACAATGGAAGAGTTAAATGAAATGTTAACTTATAAATATAATAGACTTCCTTTATTTGAAAGAGTAGATGAAATTGCTACTAAACTTAGTGAGACTTTTTATAAGGGTACTTTGAAGAAAAAAGCTACTTTTAATAAACTAATATTTGATAATGCTAATTTTAAAAAAGATTATAAAGCAATTTATAAAGAATTTTTTATGAGTAAATTTTGTCGTATTAATTTGACTGAATCTGAGATAAATAGTTTTATTAAAACTGATGTTATTAATTATGAAGATGCTTTATTATTTACTTATTTAAAGGGCAATTTAGAAGGATTTAAATATGAGGGTAATATCAAACAAGTAGTAATTGATGAGGCACAAGACTATAATAGACTTCAATATATAATAATATCTAAAATATTTAGAAAAGCAGATTTTACAATACTAGGTGATATTAATCAAAATATTAATCCTTATTATAGTTATAAATCACTTGATGTATTAAAACATATATTTGAGGGAGAATCTAAATATTTAGAGCTTTTAAAGACTTATCGTTCTTCTCCAGAAATTATTGATTATACTAATAAAATTCTTGGATTAAATCATGTTAATGCAATTAGAAAAACTGATAATAAACCTGTTATATTTAAAAAGGGTAATAAAGAGTTAAAAGAGAATATGTTAAATGATATTTTATCTTTACAAAAGAAATATAAAAGTTTAGCTGTTATTACTAAAGATAATACTGAAGCAGATAAATTATATGAAATGCTAAAGAATGATGTAGAAATATCTTTAATAACAGAAGACACTAAGAAATTTTATAAAGAATTAATAATTGTTCCAGCATATCTTGCTAAGGGATTAGAATTTGATTGTGTTATTGTTTATAATAATCGTGAAAATAGTTATAAAAAGAATGAAAGAAACTTATTATATGTAGCTTGTACAAGAGCTCAACATGAATTATATGTTTATAATTAAAAAGATGAAGAATTAATTTTCTTCATCTTTTGGTATTTCAAAGTAAAAGGTTGTTCCTTTATCTTTAACTGAATTTACTCCATATTTATATTTATGAAGTTCTAGTACTGATTTTACTATTGATAAACCAAGACCTGTACCAATTAAATTTCGTTTATGTTTTTTCTTGTTTTTATAATATTTATCCCAAATATAAGGAATATCTTTTTTATCAATACCTTTACCTGTATCTACTATTTCTACTTTTATTGTTTCTTTCTCGTTTGTTAATTTTATTGTAACAGTTTTATTATCTCCAGTATAATTAATGGCATTATTGATTAGATTGTAAATTACTTGTTCTAATTTCTTTTTATCTGCTGTTATCATTATTTTCTTTGCAGTTTTAAAGATAAATTTATAATCCTCTTTATCTTTAAATATTTCATATCTTTTTAGTATTGTATTGATCAATTCAGTTAAATCGAAAGTAGAGTAGTCTAAATCTTCAATTTTTGATTGCATTTTAGAAAGAGTTAAAATATCATTAACAAGTATTGTTAATCTATCTACTTCTTCCATAATAACATTCATATTTTGTTCTCTTTTTTTCTTATTATTACTATTTAAATCTCTTGCCATTTCAGCATAAGCTTTAATCATTGTAAGTGGTGTTTTTAAATCATGCGAGACATTTGCCATTAAATCTCTTCTTAATTCATCTGTTCTTTGTAATTCATCTCTTGTATAATTTAGGGTTGTTGCTAATTCATTGATTTCATCTATATCTTCACCTGAATCAAATAAAACATTAAATTCTCCATTAGAAAGACGTTTAGCCGCTTTATTAATCTTTACAATTGGATTTGATATATGTCGAGATATAAAATAAGCGATTAGGAAAGCTAATATTAATACTATTAATGTTACATATATTAATTGATTTTTTAATATTGTTACAGTTGAATCGATTGGTTCTAATGATGTATTTACAAAGGCATATAAATTACTATCTATTTTTAAAGCATAAACTAGTGTTTTATTATTAAATCTAGGATTAATTAATTTATATGTAGTTGATTTATTTTCACTATTAATAAATTCATTTTTATAATTTATATTATTTTCTCTACCATTTAAACAACCACGTGATAAATACTTACTAGAGTAGATTGAATCTTTATTATCAGTTAATTCTACACAGATATTTTTATCATAAGCAGCATTATTTATTATATTTTGAATTTCATCTATTGTTTTACTTTTAGAAATCTTTGTGGCGACTTCTTTTATATCTTTAGTTTTTTCCCATTCATAATATCTATTTAAAAAAAGGCCTTGGAATGTCCATAGAAATGCTAATATTAGAATTGAAAATAACATTAAATATTTCCATATCTCTACTGTTAAACTATTCTTCTTCATCATCAAATTTATATCCAATTCCACGTACAGTTTTAATTAAATTTCGATATTCACATAAATTGTTTCTAAGCATTTTAATATGAGTATCTATAGTTCTATCATCTCCAAAGAAATCATAGCCCCATAATTTTGATAATAGTTGTTCTCTAGATATGGCAATATTTTTATTTTTAATTAAATAGGTAAGAATTTCAAATTCTTTTGGTGTCATATTAATTGTTTCATTATTTATTTTAGCAGTATGAGCGGAAAAATTTATTTCTAAGTTTTTATTTTTATAAAGAGTGGGTAAGTTTTTTGAAGTACGGTTTTTTATTGCTTTAATTCTGGCTATTAACTCTTTTGGTGAGAATGGTTTAGTTAAGTAGTCATCAATTCCTAAATCAAAACCATGTAACTTATCAAATTCTTCTCCTCTTGCGGATAAGATGATAGTTGGTATAAGTTTATCTTTAGATAATTTTGAAAGCATTGTAAAACCGTCCATTTCTGGCATCATTATATCTAATACCATCAAATCGTAAGTATAATTTTGTAATTTTTGTAAGGCGATTTTTCCACTATCAGCAACATCTACTTCATAATTTTCTGCTAAACAATATTCTTTTATAACTTCACGAATCATTTCTTCATCGTCTACAATTAATATTTTCATTTGAAATTCCTCCCCAATACCAATATTATACAACATTTGTGAATATTAAGTGAAATAAAAAGTTTTTATTGTATTTTTTTTAATACTATTATAAAATGTATATATAATAATGGGGTGGAATTATGAAAAAAAACTTAGAAAAAATAATTAAATTTTTAAAGAAGAAAAGAAAAGGCTTTACATTAGTAGAGCTTTTAGGTGCAATAGTAATACTAGGAATATTAAGTACAATAGCTATTTTATCATTAACTAAAGTATTAGAAAGTTCACATAAGAAATATTATGATACTCAAGTAAAACTATTTCAAGCAGCAGGACAAACATATTTTTCTGATCATAAAGATTTATTACCAACTATAAATTTTGGTATAAATCAAGTTGATTTAGGAACCTTAATTGATCAAGGATATATAAATGAAATAGTTGATTATAATAAAGAGGAATGTTATAAAGATAAAAGTTATGTAACAGTAACAAGACGTGGGCCATCAAGCTACGTTTATCAAGCATTTTTAAGTTGTAAAAATAGAAAAGCACAAACATATGTTGATGGAAAAGATAGTACAGCAGGTATTGATTTACAATATGGAACAATTGATTCTAATAATGGAAATTTAATAGGTTCAATATATTATGTAAGAGGCACTTTAAATTTAAATTTAAATATAACTGCATCTAATTCTATTGGAGATAATAGTGGTGTTACAGGATATTCTTATACACTAATAAAAGTAAATCAAAATAATAGTAAAAAAGATTATAAAACAAGTGAGATAATACCATCTGATGCTAATTCAATATGTACAGAATATTCTGGAGATAAATGTAGGAAAATAACTGATACAATAAAAATAAGAGCAAAAGATATAAAAGATGGTAAATATATCATAAAAATAAATGCTTATAATTTAGTTGGAAAAGATAATTCTAAAACATTTGATATTTATACAATTTTAATAGATAAAACTAAGCCAAAGTGTAGTATAACACTACCTACTAAGACAAATGAGAATTTTGTAAATGGTTGGTATAACGGAAAAGCAAGTAATGGAAGTATAGCATTTACTGATGCATATTTATCTAATTATGATATTACAAATAATAGTAATCCTACTTATAATAATTCAATATCAGGAACTAGTGGAACTAGAACAATTACTTTAAAAGATACAACAACTTCAGGGCAAACGTTTTATGGGTATGTGAAAGATAAAGCTGGAAACGTTGGTACTTGTAAGACTGATGTTATTAAAGTTGATAAGAGTTCTCCAACTTGCGGAACAAAAAATTCAGGTGGTGTAGTTGGGGAAAATGGTTGGTATAAATATGGTACTGATTATAGTAATCCTGTAAGAGTTACTGCGACATGTAAGGATGGAGATGTTAATAATAGTAGTGGTTGTGTTGAACAAAGTAAAGCAATCGGTACTTATTATGATAATTATCAAGGTCTAGTTGCTACAGATATTTATGATAATGCTGGAAATAAAAATATTTGTCAAACAAATATAAAAATTGATGTTGAGGTTCCAACTTGTTCAATTAATTTTAATGGTACAGCAGGAGCAAATGGATGGTATACTTCAAATACTTCAGCTTCATTAAGTGTTAGTGAAAATTATAGTGGTGAAGCTGCAAGAGGACTTGCGTTTGGTGGATGGCCTGGATATAATAATTTATCTAGTGTAGGTCCATATGGAAATGGTACTAGCAATTTGATATATGGACAAGTAAAAGATAAGGCTGGTAATTCAAATTCATGTACAAAATATTTGCAAATAGATACAGTTGCTCCAACGTGTGAAGTTAATGAAGAGTGTTATGTAACTGATGGAAGTGGTAATTGGTGTGATGTTACAGGTGGATATGCTTATGTTTCAAAATGCGATGATACTGCTAGTGGTTGTGCAAATTATTCAACACTAACTACATCTGGTGCAACAACTAATGTTACAAATGAAATAAGAACAGGTGATTTACAATTTTCAAGAGATGTTAAAGCAGGTGGAAAATCATCTGTAACATTCACATTATATGATTATGCTGGTAATCCAAAACAATGTCCTACACAAACAGTATTGGTTGATAAAGTTGGTCCTGTAATAACTTCTGACTCTTTATGTACAACAACAGAAAACAGATCTTGTAAATGTCCAAATGATAATAATAAAGTATATAAATATGTTTTAACTTATACTGTTGTTGATTATGCTGATAAAGATAATAATTATATTGGATCAGGTTATACAGACGGTTCTTTTACATGGCCAAACGGCGAAAGTGATCCTGAATATGGCAAAAAAGTCAAATCTAAACATTGGATTTGTTCTTCTACAAAATCAGGTAGCTATACTTATACATTATATGATGCTGTTGGTAATTCTAAATCAGGATCTAGAAAAATGGATGGGTCTTCATAGTATGGTTAAGTTTTTCTTAATCTGTTTAACATTATAAAAAGTAACTACTAGTATATTTATTGATGTAGATATTATAAGTGACCAAATACCTATTTTAAAGAAAGCTAATATAAATAATAGAATAGTTCTTATAATTGTTCCTAGAAGTGTTGCTTTCATATTGTCTTTACTTCTTCCAATTGCGTCTAAGCAAAAGGATAAAGGTGCTTGTATATATTGAAAAAGACAAAAAGGTGCTAAAAATCTTAAGTAATTAGCACCTTTTTTTGTGCTATAAATTAAGTTTAAAAAGAATTTTGGATTAATCATTAATAATATTGTTACAGGTATCCCTATTAATAAGGATAAATAAATTCCTTGTTTAATTTTTCTTTTGGTTTCATCATATTTTTTATTTACATATAATTTTGTAACTACTGGAAGTAGGGCTTGTGATATTGCCATTGTAAAAAAAGATGGTAACAGTAAAACTGGGAGAACATATCCTGTTATTATTCCATATTCTGTTACTATAAAATGATTGGAATATCCTACATATAAAAGAGATGATGTTAAAATAATAGGTTCTAGGAAATATCCAATTGATCCTATTAATCTACTTGCTGTATTTGGTATTGCGATAGTTAGTGATTCTTTTAAATAAATTTTACTTGGTGATATATCCTTTTTTGTAATTTTAACATCTTTTGGTAAGAAGAAGAAAAGGATTAATATTGATACTAATTCACTTACAATATTTGTTAAAATTACGTAGCAAACAGCGTAATCTAGTCCTTTATCTATAACTATAGGTATTCCTATTATTATTAATATTAATCTTATTATATCTTCTGATAAGTTACTTATAACATGTGGTAACATTTTTTGTTTTCCAAAGAAATAACTTCTACAGATATTTGATAATGTAGTTAGAGGTATAACTAGGCTTATAGCCATTATTCCATATAAACATCTTTTATCGTGAAGTAAATTTGTAGAAAGATAGGGAGCAATTAAAATAATAATAATCATTAGTGAAACATTTACTATAATAGAGATTGGTATTATTGAAAAAAATAGTTTCTTATTATTTTTAGTATCTTCAGCAACAAGTTTTGATATTGCAATAGGAAAACCAGCTTGGGCTAAGGCAATAAATAAGGAAAATGTTGGTAAGATCATCATATATAATCCGATTCCAGTGGTTCCCATAAGTCTTGTCATTACTATTTTTATAATCATACCAAGAACTTTAGTTAAAAAACCACCAATTAATAAGATAAGTGTAGATAATATAAATTTTTCTTTCATAATAAAAATTATGAAAATTGTCAAAAAATTATACTCAAATACTTAAATTTATGGTATTATGAATTTAAGAGGGTAGCTTATATTTAATGTGTAAACTGTTCGTAAAATTATAACTCGTAAATAAGTGTCAAAGAATACAAATTTACGTAAATAGTAATTTCGTAAATAAAAAGTATGTGTTAGAATGTTTAATAGAGGTGAAAATAATGGATAAATTAATTGAATTTTTAACATCAGAGGAAATGATCATTGTTGGAGAGATTGCTTTAGTAGCAGGATTTTTCATATTATTAGTTTATTTATTTGAAAAAACATATTATAAAAGAAAGCAAAAACAAAATACTAAAGAGTTAAATAACTTAGTAGTTGAAGTTGAAAAAGCTAGTGAAGAAAAAGATAACAAAATTAAAAGTGTTGATAATGTTGAAGAGATAGAAAAAGAAGAAAAGTCTAGTAATTTTGTAGAAGAAATTAAAGTAGAACCTAGTGTAGTAGAAGTTAGTGAAGAAATATCTCCTGAGGTTATTCCTATTGCTGAAAAAATTGATACTGCTTTTATAAAACAACAAGATGATAAAAAAGAAGAAGTTAAACTTAAAAATGAAGAAAAACAGGAAGAAAAGCCTCTTGTTATACCAATAGAAGAGTTTAATGAAAATGAAGCAAATGATATTGAACATATAGAAGAAAAAACTACAGATATTGAATATATATATTCTTCAGTTAAAGAAGAAATTGAAAGTTTAGAACCTGAAAATATTGTTGAAGAAATAGTTTATGGAGATGTTGAACTTAAACCTGAAGAAGCTAGAGAAGAACTTAGAAAAGTAACTGAAGATTTAATGAAAAAAGAAGAAGAAGCTAAGGCATTAGAAAATATTGAACTTACTAAATTTGAAGAGGAACAAGAAGAAAACGCTATAATAAGTTTAGATGAACTAATGAAAAAAAGTGGCGAATTATATGAGAAAAATGAAGCTACTCAATATGTTGATGAAGGTAACGAACCAATTAGTTTACAAGATTTGGAATTACGTATGAATAATATTAAAGAAGAAATTAAAATGATTGATGAAGAAGATAGTAATATTAAGATAAATGAGGTTCCTGCCACTGTTTCAGCAATTGATACTGATAAAAGTGTTGATACTAAAAAAATTGTTTTAGATGACTTTAATACTATTACTGATCCAGATAAGATTTATAGAGATGATGTAATATTTAAAAGTAGTCCAATTATTTCACCAATATTTGGTATTGAACAAAAAACAGTTGGAACTAATGATTTAGCTTTAGAAAATACAGCTAATTATGATAAACTTGATCAAGAAATTAAGAAAACAAATGAGTTTCTGGTTACACTTAAAGAACTTCAAAAGAAATTAGATTAAGTATCTTAGGATACTTTTTCTTTTGATGTAAATATGTTATAATTACTAGGCAGAGAAGAGGTATTAATATGAAAGTTGGAATTTTAACATTAGGATGTAAAGTTAATATGTATGAGAGTGAATTTGTTGCGAATTCGTTAGAAAAAGCAGGATATACTATTTCCACATTTGATGATATATGTGATGTTTATATTATTAATACTTGTAGTGTCACTAATACAAGTGATATTAAAAGTCGTAAGATGATAAGAAGTGCAATTAAGAAAAATCCAGATGCTTGTATAGTTGCGATGGGGTGTTTTATTGAAGCTAATAAAGATTATGGTGAAGATGGTCTTGATATTGTTATTGGTAATAAAGATAAATCAAAAATTGCTTCATTACTTGATGAATATTTCTTAAATAAAAAAATAATGAGAGTATTATACAATGAAGATTATACTAAATTTGAGGATATGTATATAACTGATTTTCCTGGAAGAACACGTGCTTTTGTAAAAATACAAGATGGTTGTGAGAACTTTTGTAGTTATTGTATAATTCCATATGTTAGAGGAAAATGTCGTAGTAAAGATATGGGTGAGGTTATTGATGAGATTACTTCTTTAGTTAATAATGGTTATAAAGAAGTTGTTTTAACGGGTATTCATACTGGTAATTATGGAGTAGATATAGATAAGACTTTTGCTAATCTTTTAGAATCTATTGTAAAAATAAATGGTTTAAAAAGACTTAGAATTTCATCAATTGAGGTAACTGAATTAAATGAGAAAGTACTTTCTGTAATTAAAGACAATAATATTATAGTAGATCATTTACATATCCCACTTCAAGCTGGGAGTGATGAAATACTTAAATTAATGAATAGAAAATATGATTTGGATTATTTCATTAATAAAATTAATTCTATTAGAAAGATTAGACCTAATATATCAATAACTACAGATGTAATTGTTGGTTTTCCAGGTGAAGATGAATACTTATTTTTAAAGACAATTGAAACTGTAAAAGAAATTGATTTTGCTAAAATACATGTTTTTCCTTTTTCTTTAAGAAATGGTACTAAAGCAGAAAAATTATCTAATCATATTGAAAATAGTATTAAAAAAGAAAGATCTCGTAGATTATTAGAAGTATCTAAAGAATTAGAAATTAATTATTTTAATAAATTTTTAAATAAAGAAGTAGAAGTTTTAATTGAAGAATATAAAGATGGTTATAGTTATGGACATACTGGTAATTTTTTACATGTTAAAATACCTAGAAAAATAGAGAATAATACATTTTATAAAACTATAATAGAGGAAATTGATTATCCATATTGTATTGGGAAGTAGGTGATTATATGAAAGGCTATATAAAAGGACAATATAGAAGAAGTATTTTTAAAAGTGATGCTGGTTATATAATTGGTATTTTTAAAGTAATAGAAACTAATTTAGATGAAGTAGAAATCTATATTAATAGAACTATTACTTTTACTGGTTATTTTCATGAATTAAATGATACTGATACTTATATTTTTAATGGTAGTCTTATTGATCATCCTAGATATGGTGAACAATTTCAAGTAGAAAATTATGAAAGATGTAAACCTGAAGATAAAGATTCTATGATTGAATTTTTATCATCTGGTTTATTTAAAGGGATAGGAGAAGCTAAGGCTAAAAAGATAACTTCTGTTTTAGGAAAAGATACTTTTGATGTTATCTTAAATAATCCTAGTAATTTGGTTTTAATACCTACAATAACTGAGGCTAATTCTAAAGTATTACATGATAAATTAGTTGAATATGAATCTAGTTATGAGACAATTATGTATCTTAATAAAATTGGATTTAATACAAAAGATAGTATGATTATATATAATAAATATCGTGAAAAAACAATTTCTCAAATAGAAGATAATATCTACGCACTTGTTGAAGATATATATGAAATGACTTTTAAAAAGATTGATTATATTGCGTCAAAGCTTAATATTTCAAAAGATGATTCTAAAAGAATTGATGCTTCTATTTTATATATTATGAGAGAGTTATCTAATACTTTAGGACATAGTTATTTTTATAAAGAAGAGATTTATACTTATTTATATCGTGTTATGGGAATTAGAATTTCGGAAGAGGTTTATAATACAGAATTAAAAACTTTAGAAACTGATTTAAAAATTATTATTAAAGAAGAAAAATATTATTTATTTGAAATGTATGAGGCTGAGGAATTAATTTCTAAAAGATTTAGGTTATTATCTCATAAAAAAGATAATGTTTGTAAAGACATAGATGATAAGATAAATATATTAGAAGATCATTTTATGATTAAATATAATGACTTACAAAAAGAGGCTATAAAGGAGTCTTATCTAAAGAATTTATTAATTATTACTGGTGGACCTGGAACTGGTAAAACAACTATTATGAAGGCTATTTTAGAACTTTATAAGCAGATTAATAAATATGATAATAAAAAACTTGAAGAAAAAGTTGCTTTACTTGCTCCAACGGGAAGAGCGGCTAAGCGAATGGGTGAGACTACTGTTTTTAAAGCTTCGACTATTCATAGATTTTTAAAATGGAATAAGGAAAATGATACTTTTCAAATTAATGAGTATAATAAAAGTACTGTTGAGTTTGTTATTATTGATGAAGCTAGTATGATTGATACTTATTTATTTAGTAATTTATTAAAAGGTTTAAGTGTTAATACTAAAATTGTTTTAGTAGGTGATTATGAACAATTACCTAGTGTTGGACCTGGACAAGTTTTACATGATTTAATTAGTAGTGAGTGTCTTCCTATTATTTATTTAAAACAATTATATCGTCAAGGAAGTGATTCTAATATTTTAACTCTTGCTTATGATATTAGAGATAATAAATTATCAAAGGATGTATTTAATATTGATGATGATCTTACATTTATTGAGTGTAGTAATGATTTAGTTATTTCAAATATTTGTGAAATCGCTAATACATATAAAGATTTATCATATAAAAAATTTCAAGTTCTTGCTCCTATGTATAAAACATTAAATGGAATAGATAATATTAATAATAGTTTACAAGATATTTTTAATAAAAAAAATAAATCTAAAAAAGAATTACAAGTAGGAGATTTTATATATCGAGAGGGTGATAAAGTAATTCAACTTACTAATATGCCTGATGATAATGTATATAATGGAGATATTGGAATTATTGAAAAGATTAATTTACGAGCAGGTAAAGAAATTTATATTGATTTTGATGGTAACTTAGTAAAATATACTGCTAGTAATTTTAATAAATTTAAACTTGCTTATGCGATTAGTATTCATAAATCTCAAGGAAGTGAATTTGATGTTGTAGTTATTCCTATTGTTAATAATTTTAGAAAAATGCTTTATAAGAAATTAATTTATACAGGAATTACTAGAGCTAAAAAGAAATTATATATTATTGGAGATTTTAACTCTTTAAAAACAGCTATTAAGAATACTAATACTGATCTTAGACGTACAACTATTAAAGAATTTTTAATTAATAGTATAAATTAAATAATTTTTTTCATAATACTAATAGTACTTTAGTACTACATGTTTTCTATAAGAGGTGATTATAATTATGAAAAAAATGGGTAAGACATTAACTGCTGCAGCAATAGTTGGAGCAGGTATGGCTGGATGGATGATGTATAAAAAGAAAAATCCTAATGCAGTAGAGGATATGAAACATGCTGCTAGAAATAAGGCCAGTGAAATGTTATTTAAATTAGAAAATATGGAATAAAACTTTTTGTTTTGCTACTAATAATTTATTAGTAGTTTTTTTGTATAGAAAAAGAATTTACATATTATGCAAATTCTTTATAAGTTTCAAAATCAAAATTATGTTGTGTTTGTTCTTGTAATAATAGAGTGTCTGTTGTTATTAAGAAAAATCTTTGTTCTAATAAATCTTCTCCTGTATTTGTTACTGGATCATCCCAAGTAAGATCTAAGTGATACCAATTGTCATCTATGTTAACTGCATTCCAAACATGGGATTTACTTGATACTTTGTAACTTTTTATATTTAAGTCTTCTAAGAATAATTCCATAGCATCGGAGTAACCTCCACAAATTCCATAACCTTCTATTAAAGGACCATATGCAATATCTGATTTATATTCTATTACATTGTTATCAGTTCTATTTGAATCATATTTTGAATTTTCTATGATATAGTTATGAACTGCTCTTATTTGATCATTTGTCGATAATGATTTATTAAAAACTTCTTTTTCAATATTTTCTTTTGCTTCATTGATTAAACTAATATCTGAATCAGTATATGATTTCGTAATAGTTATTGTAACTTCTCCTAAAGTATCAGTTTGAGTTGAGATATTACTAAAACTATTATAGGGATGAACATAATTATTTATATGTGAGAGAGTAACTTGATCTTTAGCTAATTCTCTAATATCTTTTGTACAATTTTTATATTCTTCTGGACAATAAAATGTAAATTTTGTTTTACCTGCATTTAGTACAGTGTAAAAAATATTTAAAATATCTTGTTTATTATTTGGTTCAAAATCATTAGTATTTTGTACATATAAAAAATCATAATCTCTATAGTATTCATTTTTACTACCAAGTTTAGCAACTCTTGTTTCTTTTACAAAGTAATCGTAATAAAACTTTAAAATATCATCCTTATACATATATGTAAAACCTAGAAGTATTAATAATATTCCTAGTATAAAAAATCTTTTCATATCATTCACCTAGTATAAATTATAGCATAAAAAAGAAGTAACTTCCATTACTTCATTGCGTTTTTTAATTTTGTTAATCTTGACTTTACACGAGCTGCTTTGTTTTGATGAACTAAACCATTTTTTTTAGCTTTATCAACTTTTTGTACTGCAATATTTAAACTTGCATCAGCATTTTCAACGTTTCCATCTTTAACATCTTTTTCAAACTTTTTAATAGCAGTTTTCATGCTTGAATAAATATCATTATTATTTATTTCTCTTTTTTTATTTGAACGAACACGTTTCTTAGCACTTTTGATATTTGGCATCTTTTTCACCTCACTTTTTGTAAACACATTAATTTTACCAAAAAAAGTTATAAAAAGCAAATAAAATTTGCTTTTTTGTAAATATTATTAATAGGTGATAAATATGGCTCATAGTATTGACTTAAAAAACTATTCTGTAAGAACTGATATAATTATAGATACTATTGATACTAGTAAAGAAAATATTGGTATTATGCATAAAACTAGTAAATATGGTGATATTGTTGTTGATGATGTTATTATAGATGAAAAGGGTGAGGCAATATCTAATAAAAGTAAAGGTATATATAAAACAATTACTTTTAAAGATGTTACTGATAAGGATAATTTTAAAAAAGTAGAAAGTGTATTTATTGATTGTTTTAAAGATTTAATGAAGAGGTTACAAATAAAAGATGATGCTACATGTTTAATAATTGGACTTGGTAATGAAAAATCTACTCCAGATAGTTTAGGTCCTAAAGCGATTGATAATATCTTAGTAACTAAATATTTATTTGATTTAGGTGAAGTTGAAGAGGGGTATCGTAACACTTCATCTTTTAAACCTAGTGTAACTGGTGTTACTGGAATTGAGACTAAGAAATTAATTGAAGGAATTGTAAATGTTACTAAGCCTGATTTTTTAATAATTATAGACGCTTTAGCGTCATCTTCAATTGATAGAGTTAATAAAACAATTCAAATGACTGATGCTGGTATACTTCCTGGTAGTGGAGTTGGAAATAGTAGAGAAGGTATTAATAAAGATACATTTTCAATACCTGTTATTGCTATTGGAGTACCTACTATTGTTGATGCAGTTACAATTGTTTCTGATACATTTAAATATATGTTAAAACAATTTAGTTATAAATTAGATAATTTAGATAATAATAAACTTAAATTTGTAGATGAAATGCATCAAAATTATTTAGAAACAAAGGATGAATTAACTAGTGAAGAAAAAGAAAAACTTTTAGGAATAGTGGGATCTTTAGATGAGTATTCGATGAAAAAACTTTTATTAGAGGTTTTATCTCCAATAGATTATAATTTAATGGTTACTCCTAAAGAGATTGATTTTGTAATAGATAAGATATCTTTATTAATAGGAAATACAATAAATAAAGTTTTACATAAATCTTATAATACGACAAATTAAATAGTTAAAATATTATATTATTTAATTGGTGATATTATGAAAAAGAGATTTATTAGTAAGAATAAACGTAAAAAGAAATTTAAGATTAGATTTCTTCTTTTTCTTTTTATATTTATTACTAGTATAGTAACTACTTTTAAATTTCTTTTGAAAAGTAATATAAAAATAGATGATAAATTACTTGTTCAATTACTTTTACAAGATCATAATAATGAAAATGTTTTTACAAAAATTTTTAATAATATTAAATCTGATTATACTCCTGTTAGTTTATTATCTACTAATTATTATGAATTAGTTTCTAAGAAGAAAGTAGCTAATAAAAAAGATATTATTAATAATAATTTAATATATATTTATAATTCTCATCAAGAAGAACAATATCAAGCTACTAGTTTTATCGAAAGTGAAGTAGCTCCTACTGTTTTAATGCCTTCTTTTATTATGAAAGATATATTTGATAAAAATAATTATAATACAATTGTTGAAGAGAGAAGTATCAAGGAAGTTTTAAATAATAATAACTGGAAATATTATAAAAGTTATGACGCTAGTAGAATATACTTAGATGAAGTTAAAAATAATAATCCTAGTATTAAATATTTTATTGATGTTCATAGAGATTCTTTAAAACGGGATAAAACTACTGTTTCTATTAATGATAAAAATTACGCTAAAATTATATTTTTAATTGGAATTGAAAATCCTAATTACTTAGAAAATTTAGAATTTACAACAAAAATTAATGATAAATTAAATGAACTATATCCTAATTTATCTAAAGGTATTTATAAAAAAGGAGGGGTTGGAGTAAATGGGGTATACAATCAAGATAATTCTAAATTTACAATGCTTGTAGAAATAGGGGGAGTAGAAAACAATACAACGGAGGTACTTAATTCAACGCTTGCTTTTTGTGAGGCTTTTATGGAGGTGATAAGTACAAATGAAGGGTAAGAATGTTTTTAGAATTGTTATCTTTACATTAATTATTTTATTTGGAACATTATATATTACACAGGCTTTAGGATATTATGAATATTCTAATAGAAAAATAAATACGATGACTGAGGCTGAGGTTAAAAAATTTGAAAATGATATTAAAAGTGGTAAAAAAGTTGATGCAAGTGATTATGTGAAAAAAAAGAATGATTATAATAATAGATTATCTAAATCTGGTATGGCTATTTCTAATATTATTGATAAGTTATTTACTGGAATAATGAATTTTTTATTTAGTGAGGTAGATAAAGCTGTAAATGATAATTAAGATAAGACTTGGAGAAATCTAAGTTTTTTGTTATAATTAAGTAAGTTTGGAGGCATCTATGAAAAAAGAAAATATTAGAAATTTTTGTATTATTGCGCATATTGATCATGGCAAAAGTACTTTAGCAGATAGAATTCTTGAAAAAACAGGAGCTTTATCAAAAAGAGAATTGAAAGAGCAAGTACTTGATGATATGGATATTGAAAGAGAACGTGGTATTACAATTAAATTAAATGCAGTACAAATAAAATATCAATATAGTGGTGAAGAATATTATCTACACTTAATAGATACTCCTGGTCATGTTGATTTTTCATATGAAGTAAGTCGAAGTCTAGCCGCTTGTGAAGGGGCACTTCTTGTTGTTGATGCATCTCAAGGAATTGAAGCTCAAACTCTTGCTAATCTTTATTTAGCTCTTGATAATGGATTAAAAGTAATTCCAGTTATTAATAAGATTGATCTTCCTAATGCTGACACTGAAAAAGTTGTTAGTGAACTTAAAAATATTGGATTTGATCGTGATGAGATTATTTTAACTAGTGCAAAAACAGGTGTTGGAATAGATGAATTATTGGAAGCTATTGTAAAGTGTGTTCCAGCACCTTTAGGAGATGTTAAAGCTCCACTTAGAGCGTTGATCTTTGATAGTGTTTTTGATTCATATCGTGGAGTTATTACCAGTATTAGAGTGATTGATGGTTCTATAAATGTAGGTGATACTATATTAATGATGAAGACTAATGCAGAGTATGAAGTATTAGGTCTTAGTATTGATACTCCACATGAAGAAAATGTTAAATCTTTATCTAGTGGAGAAGTTGGGTATATGTATGCCTCAATTAAAAGTATTGATAGTGTAAAAGTAGGAGATACAATTACAACTTCTAAAAATCCTGCAGAAGTTGCTCTTGATGGTTATAAAGAGATGAAACCAATGGTATATTGTGGTCTTTATCCAATTGAGTCAAATCGTTTTGAAGATTTAAGAGAGGCATTAGAAAAATTAAAATTAAATGATGCTGCCCTAACTTTTGAACCAGAAACATCTAAAGCACTAGGATTTGGTTTTAGATGTGGTTTTTTAGGACTTTTACATATGGAAATTATTGAAGAGAGAATTGAAAGAGAATTTAATGTTCCTTTAATCGCAACTTCTCCTTCTGTTATTTATGAAGTAGAACTTACAGATAAAAGTAAAATGATTGTAGATGCGCCTACTAAAATGCCTGATAGAAGTATTGTTTCAAAAATATATGAACCTTATGTTAAAACTAGTATTTTTTCACCAAAAGAATATATTGGTCCAATTATGGAATTATGTCAGGATAAAAGAGGAACATTTATTAATATGGATTATTTAGATAGTGATAGAGTAGAAATCTTTTATGAACTTCCTTTATCAGAAATTGTATATGATTTCTTTGATAAATTAAAATCTTATACAAAAGGTTATGCTTCATTTGATTATGAATTAATTGGTTATAGGGAAAGTAATTTAGTTAAGATGGATATTTTATTAAATGGAGAAGTAGTAGATGCTTTATCAGTAATAGTTCATAAAGATTTTGCTTATTCTAGGGGTAAAATTGTTGTTGAAAAATTAAAAGAGATTATTCCAAGACAATTATTTGAAGTTCCTATACAAGCATCAATTGGAATGCATGTAATTGCTAGAACTGATATCAAAGCAATGAGAAAAAATGTTCTTGCTAAATGTTATGGTGGAGATGTTACAAGAAAGAAAAAACTTTTAGAAAAACAAAAAGCTGGTAAAAAAAGAATGAAACAAATAGGTAGTGTAGAAGTTCCACAAGAAGCTTTCTTATCTATTTTATCTACTAGTGATAAGTAGGAGTATGGTTATGATAAAAAACTGTTATATTCATATTCCTTTTTGTAATAATATTTGTTCTTATTGTGACTTTTGTAAATTATTTTATAATGAAAAATTTATTTCTAAATATTTAATTCATTTAGAAAAAGAAATTAAAAGTATTTATAAAAATGAAGAGTTAGATACTATTTATATTGGGGGAGGAACACCGTCATGTTTAAATATAGATCAGTTAGAAATATTATTTAAAATTTTATCTATACTAAAGAAATCTAGTGATATAGAATATACTATTGAATGTAATTTTGATAGTATTACAGAAGAGAAATTAAAATTATTTAAAAAATATGGTATTAATAGACTTAGTTTTGGACTGGAATCTATTAATAAAAATAATTTACTTTTATTGGAAAGAGATATATCTAAATCTAGAGTTAAATCTATTATTTCTTTATGTAGAAAACTAAATTTTAACAATATAAATATTGATTTGATGTATGCGATACCTGGAGAAGATTTAAAAATACTTGATGAAGATCTTTCTTTTGTTTTAGCACTTGATGTAGAACATATATCTACATATTCTTTAATAATAGAAGATCATACTAAATTAAAAATAAAAGATATTGATTATATTTCTGAAGATTTGGATTTTTCAATGTATGAATTAATTTGTAAAAGACTAAGTAATTATAATCATTATGAAATAAGTAATTTTTCTAAAGATGGTTATCAATCTAGACATAATCTTTCTTATTGGAAAAATAAAAATTATTATGGTTTTGGACTTGGAGCGTCATCTTATATTGGTAAAAGACGAATTAATAATACCAGAAGTATTAATAAATATTTAGAAGATAATTATGTATCTGATTATGAAATATTAAAAAAATCTGATATAATGGATTATGAAATGATACTAGGACTTAGAACTAATACTGGTGTTAATAAAAATGAATTTTATTTAAAATATGGTGTTAATATAGAAGATGTATTTGATTTATCTAATCTTATTAAAAATGGTTTATTAATAAGTGATAAAAATATTTATATACCTGAAAATAAATGGTATATAAGTAATGAAGTTTTAGTTAATTTTATTGAGGAGTAATTTATGGAAAAAGAAGAAATATTTAAAAAAGAAATTAGTTATATAAAAAATAATAAAATAAAGGAATCACTTATCTATATGATAAATAAGTTACCTGATTATTTTTTTAGTGTTGCGGCATCATCTACTGGTAAATATCATCCAGAATACGCAATAGGTACGGGTGGTCTTTTAAGACATACTAAGGCTGCGGTTAGAATTGGATTCGAATTACTTGGTGATCCTGCAATAGGAGATAAATATACAAGTGATGAAAAAGATTTAATGTTAATGGGTCTTTTATTACATGATGGATTAAAACTTGGAAAAGAGGCAAGTAAATATACTAAATTTGATCATCCTATTTTAATGGCTAATTATATAGAAGAAGAAAAAGATAATTTATCTTTAACAGATGAAGAAAGAATATTAGTATGTAGTGTTATAAAAACCCATATGGGTCCTTGGACTACTGATTATAATGGTGAAGAAATTTTAGAAAAACCTAAAACTAAGTATCAAAATTTTGTCCATATGTGTGACTTTTTAGCTAGTAGAAAATGTTTATTAGTACCTTTTGATAAGGATAATAATATAAATGTGTAAAATATAAGTAATATTTTATTTTGTATTAAGTTAGATATTGTAAGAATATTGTTTATTTGGTAATCTATATATATAAGTAAGGATGTGTTTATATGGAAAATACTGAGGGTAGGTCAAGACAGATACTTTTATCTGTAATTGGAGTGTTTTTATTAGTTATTGCGGTTGTAGGAATATCTTACGCAATATGGTCTCAAAATATTAATGGTAAAAATGAGAATGCTTTAAGTACAGGTTATGTTACTTTTACTTATACAGAAAGTAGTACTAATATTATTTCAATTGAGGATGCTTTACCAATGAGTGATACAGAAGGTATTAATCAGACTGGAAGTAATAATATGTTTGATTTTACTGTATCTGCAAAGTATAGAGGTGCTTCTTCTATTGCTTATGAAGTATATGCTACTTTGGATGAGGGTAATACTTTAGATAGTAAATATATTAAAGTTTATTTAACTGATCAAAATGATAATGCTATTACTGATGCAGATAATATACCTACATTTAATGATCTTACTTTATCAAATGATAAAACAGGTAAAAGAATATATAATTCAACTTTAACATCGGGAGAATCAAAAAAACTTCGCTTAAGAATATGGGTTAGTTTTTCATATGATATGCCTGAAGATGTTAAGCGTTTTGCATTCCATGTTAATGTATTAGGTTCAATGTAGTAATTAATAGGAGGTTACATGAAGGGAAAATTAATTGTTATTGAAGGAACAGATTGTTCTGGAAAAGAAACTCAATCAAAATTATTAGAAGAAAAATTAAATAATATGGGAAAGAAATGCTTAAGATTAAGCTTTCCAGTTTATGATAGTCCAACTGGTAAAATTGTTGGAGGTTCATATCTTGGTAAACCAGAAATATCTCCATCAGTTTTTTTAGAGGGAGCTACTAATGTTGATCCATATGTTGCTTGTTTATATTATGCTGCAGATAGAAAATATAATATTAAGCAAGTTTTAGATTATATTGATAAAGGATATTATGTTATACTTGATCGTTATACAACTTCAAATATGGCTCATCAAGGTGGAAAAATCTTTAATAAAGAAGAAAGATTCAATATGTATCAATGGATTGATAAATTAGAGTTTTGGTTATTAAAATTACCTAAACCTGACATTACTTTGTTTTTACATATGCCATATGAATATTCAAATAAATTAAAATCTAATAGAGAGTTTTTAGATGAGCATGAAAAAAGTGAAGAACATTTAAGAAATGCAGAAGAAGCATATATCGAATTATCTGAATTATATAATTGGGATAAGATAGAATGTGTTAATGATAATGAAATAAAAACGATTGAAGAAATACATAATGAAATAATAGATTTACTAAAAGAAAAAA
>CAZYZU010000006.1:0-25409 GCA_964652065.1 uncultured Muribaculaceae bacterium | reverse complement strand
AGTAGAGAATGAACAAACTGATGAAGCTGAAGAAGAAGTAGAGAATGAACAAACTAACGAAGCTGAAACAGAAGAAGAAAACGAATCAACTGATGAAGTTGAAGCAGCAAATAGCCAACCTATAAATAACAACATAACAACTGAAGATATCCAAAATCCAGTTATAGCTGATGCAACTAACACAATTAGAAAATTATTAAATGAAAATAGAGAACAAAGACAAACAATAGATAAGCAAATGGGAGAATTAGAGGCACTTAAATCTAATTACTCAATTTTACAAGAAGAAACCGATTCTAAAGAACAAGAAATAATATCATTAAGACAAGAAATGAATAATTATAGAAGCCAATCTATTAATTATGAAAGAGAAAACACTAAATTAAAGAGTACATTAATGAGACAATCAGATGTAATGAAAAATTTAGAAACTCAAAATTCGGATTTAAGAGAACAGGTTGCAGGATTACATGCTCTTGGAAGTGCTGTTGCCGAGGCTAATGTCTTAATAGAACCAGTTGAAGAAGAACAAAATAATAATCAAAATCAAAATACTGATGGAATAACATATGGAAGTTTGAATGATTTTTATGAACCAACAGGAGAATATCAAAAAACAAAGGTAGCTTAATAAAGAACACTAATGTGTTCTTTTTACTTTAAAAAATAATACTTTTATGGTAAAATATGATTGTTTCTAAAAAAGAACAAATTTTTTAGATTTATCCTTATATAATTAATTTGGAGATGATTAATATGTTAAAAATAAATAAGATAAATGTTATAACAAAAGATGATAATAAAAAGATAATAAATAATTTATCCTTAAATATAAATGATGGAGAAATTCATGCGATAATGGGCCCAAATGGAACTGGAAAGTCAACACTTTCAAAAGTTATTATGGGTAATTATAAATATGAATTAATAGCTGGAGATATTATTTTTAATAATGAAAAACTTAATGATTTAGAAGTTAATGAAAGAGCTAAAAAAGGTATTTTTCTTGCTATGCAAGACCCAACAACAATTGAAGGTGTAACAAATAGTGAATTTTTAAAGACTGCTATAGAAGAAACTACAGGTAATCATATTAATTATTTTGATTTTATAAAAGGAATAGATAAAAATTTGGAAGACTTAAAATTAAAGGAAGGCATGATTCATAGAGCCTTAAATAAAGGATTCTCTGGAGGAGAAAAAAAGAAAAATGAAATTCTTCAATTGAAAATGTTAAAGCCTAAATTCATTATATTAGATGAAATAGATTCAGGATTAGATGTTGATAGTCTAAAGATTGTTTGTGAAAATATAAATGACTATTTAAGAGAAAATAAAAATACATCTATCTTAATAATTACTCACTATCCAAGAATTTTAGAATATATTAAACCAGATTATGTTCATATTATGAAAAATGGAACAATTGAAAAAACTGGAGATATTAATCTTGCCTTTGAAACAGAAAAAAATGGTTATAATGGTATAAATGAAGTAAGTGAGAATACTAACCATGAATAAAATAGAATTAGAAGATAAAATAATTAATATAAAAAAAGATGAAGAAATATACCTATTTAATAAGAATGATAATCAAAAGATATACAATATTTCAGAAAATGTTACTTTAAAAGTATATCAATATGATGTTGATTGTAGTAGTAATATAGAAATAAACCTTAATGGTAATAATGCAGAAGTTGAATATCATTATAGTACAATTAATTATAATGATCATAATTTTAAAATAAAAGTTAATCATAATTGTAATAATACATCTAGTAACATTTATAATCATGGTGTAAACATTTTATCTAATCTATTACATTTTGATGTAACAGGATTTGTTCCCAAAAAAAAAGAAAACTGTGTATGCAATCAAGAAAATCAAATTATTAATTTGCAAGATGGAAACAGTACAATTCTACCGATACTTTTAATTGATAATTATAATGTTTCATCAAGTCATTCAGCATATATTGGTAAATTTAAAGATGAAATAATTTTTTATTTAATGAGTAGAGGAATAAGCAGAGAAAAAGCAATTAAATTATTAGTTTCAGGTTTATTAATTAATAATGGAAAAGAAAATGAAAACTTAACTAAATTTCAACAAGAAATTGAAAATATATAAGAGGTGATAATATGAATAGAGAAGAATTTCCTATTCTATCAAATGATTTAATTTATTTTGATAATGGAGCGACTACATTAAAACCAAAATGTGTTGTTGATAAAATGGTAGACTATTATACAAAATATACTTCAAATATTCATAGAGGTGATTATGATAACGCTATGAAGACAAATGAAGAATATGATAATGTAAGAAAAATAGTAAAAGAATTTATTAATGCAGAAGATGAAAATGAAATAGTATATACATCAGGTACAACAGAGTCTTTAAATATGATTGCTTTTGGCTATTTCAAAGATAAATTATCACAAGATGATGAGATACTAATTACAAAGGCAGAGCATGCATCAAATGTGTTGCCTTGGTTAGTATTAGAAGAAGAAAAAAAATGTAAAGTTAAATATATACCTCTTAATGAAGAACATGAGTTAACTATTGAAAATTTATTAAATAGTATTACAAGTAAGACAAAAGTTATTTCGATTGCTCATATTTCCAATGTAATAGGAGATATTCGAGATATTGATGAAATAGGAAGAATTTGTAAAGAAAAAAACATTTTTTTTGTTGTAGATGCAGCTCAAAGTGCCTCACATTATAAAATAGATGTTCAAAAAAGTAATGTAGATTTTCTTGCTTTTTCTGCCCATAAAATGACTGGACCAACTGGAGTAGGAATTTTATATGGAAAGAAAGATTTATTAAAAGAGATGAAGCCACTAAAATATGGTGGAGGAATGAATCAAAGTTTTGAATCTACAAGTGAATATGTATTAAAAGAAGCACCAATTAAATTTGAGGCTGGAACTCCGTCAATTGCAGAAGTAATTGGTCTTGGAGAAGCAATAAAATTTATACAAAAGATTGGTGTAGAAAAGATTCATGAACATGAATACAAATTAAAAAAATATTTAGTTGATAATTTAGAAAAAATACCAAATATAATTTTATATAATAAAAATAGTAAAAGTGGTATAGTATCTTTTAATGTTAAAGGGGTATTTAGTCAAGATACATCTGTATACTTAAATCATTTCAATATTGCAATAAGAGCAGGTAATCATTGTGCAAAGGTTTTAAAAGATGATTTAAATATAAAAAATACATGTAGAGTTAGCTTATATTTATATAATACAAAAGAAGAAGTAGATGTCTTAATAGACGCATTGAAAAAAAGTGAAGATATTTTTAAAGTGGTGATATAAATGGATAAAGAAACAAGAAGAGAAATAATATTAGATAATTATCAACATCCAATGAATAAAGGTTTAGTTGATGATGAAACATATTTATTTCAAAATACAAATAATGATTCTTGTATTGATAATATTGATATGATGTTAAAACAAGAAAATGGAAAAATAATAGATATTGTTTTTGATGGTGAAGCATGTGCAATTTGTACATCAGCAACAAGTATAATAATTAGAAGTTTAATAGGAAAAACTTTAGATGAAGCTGAAAAAATCATTGAAAACTATCAAAATATGATTAATGAAAAAGAATATGATGAAAAACTACTTGGTGAATTAAATGTGTATGATGAAATTTACATGCAACCAAATAGAAAGAAATGCGCACTACTTCCTAGTAATGCAGTAGAAAAAATCTTGGAGGTAATAAAAAATGAAAAATAATATGGAAATATTAACAGATAAATTACATTTAGTGGATATTAGATTTTATAAAAAAGAATATGGAGTAGAGTTACCAAATGAAGAATTAACACCAAAAGCAATAATTTATGAAAATAATGGAGAATATGCAAATGTTATAACAGGGGAAAAACTACCTTTTTTAACTAAATCACCATATACAAATTCTACAAAGTCAGGTGTATCATATGGAACAAAATTATTTGTAAAAACTCCTGATATGATAGAAGCTGAAGGAATATGTTATGTTGAAATAGAAAATGCTATGATTGATGAAATAAAAAAAGATTCAATAATTAAATATCATAACTTAGAAGAAAAAATTTTATATTCGAAATTATATTTTAAAGATAGAATAAGAATTATAGAAGAAAGAGTAGATAATGGAATTCAACCAAGAAAAATGAAAAAACTAGCAAAAATAGATTGGGAAAAAAATTGTGTATTTAAAGAAAAATTAGATGAATTAAAAATAAGTACTAAACAATTAATAAAATAATTATAAGAAACTGGTGATAAAATGGAAATAGTAGGAATTAATAAAAAAAACATTCAAGAAATTTCTAATATAAAAAAGGAAGATGATTGGATTAAAGAATTCAGATTAAAAGGATTTGAATCTTTTGAAAAACAAGATATGCCTTCTTTTGGTCCAAAAGTAGAACTTGATTTTAATAAGATTATTTATTATAAATCAAACGAAGCTGATAAAAAATTAGAAAATGATTGGAATAATATTTTAAAACCAGTAAAAGATGAATTAGATGATTTAGGAGTACTTGAAAGTGAAAAACACTTAGGTGGAATGGGAGTTCAATACGAAAGTGAAGTAATATATCATAATATGTTAGAAGAATTAGAAGAAAAGAATGTTATCTTTACATCAATTGAACAAGCCATGAAAAAATATCCAGAACTTGTAAAAAAACATTTTGGAAAAATAGTAAATACAAATGAAAACAAATTTTCTGCATTAAATTCTGCAGTATTTAGTGGGGGGAGTTTTATTTATATACCTAAAAATACAATTTTAGAAAGACCATTACAAAGTTACTTCAGAATTAATAGTAAAAATATGGGACAATTTGAAAGAACATTAATAATAGTAGATGATAATTCATCACTTCATTATGTAGAAGGATGTACTGCTCCAACTTATAGTGAATCAGCTCTTCATGCTGCTGTAGTAGAAATATATGTAGGGAAAAATAGTAAATGCAGATATTCAACAATACAGAATTGGGCAACAAATGTCTATAATCTTGTAACAAAAAGAGCAGTAGTAGAAGAAAATGGGACTATGGAATGGATTGATGGAAATATTGGATCAAAAGTCACTATGAAATATCCATGTTGTGTTTTAAAAGGTAATAATTCAAATGGTACATGTATAACTATTAGTGTTGCTCAAAATAATCAGAATCAAGATAGTGGAGCCAGAATGATTCATTTAGGTAAAAATACAAAAAGTAATATCATTTCTAAAAGTATTTCTCAAAATGGTGGTAACGCCACATATAGAGGTAAAGTAGATATTAAATCATCAGCAATAAACAGCGAAGCCATGGTAAAATGTGATACTTTAATATTAGATGATATATCAAAAAGTGATACTATCCCAGTTAATATTTGTAGAAATACAAGTAGTACTATAGAACATGAAGCTACTGTTTCAAAAATAAATGAAGATACTTTGTTTTACTTAATGAGTAGAGGAATAAATAAAGAAACTGCTACAGAATTAATCGTTTTAGGATTCCTTGATCGTTTTAGAGAAGAACTACCAATGGAATATGCAGTTGAACTAAATCAATTAATTAAAAGAAACTTATAAATTTAATATTTTATATAAAAATCATTTCGAAAAAGAGAAATTCAGTATTGGATTTTTCTTTTTTTATACAAAAATGCAAATAAATCTTAAAAAATAGCCATTTGTTAAATAAAAGATAATCAGTTATTATTTCACTAGAAAGGAGAGATAATATGCTGAATCAAATCGTGTTAGTAGGAAGGCTAACTAGAGATATCCAAATCAACAAAACTGAAAAAGGAAAAAAGATAGCTAGTATGACTTTAGCTATACCAAGAAGTTTTAAGAATATGGATGGAGTTTATGATACAGATTTCATTGATTGTACTTTATGGGACAATGTTGCTATGAATACTTCTGAATATTGTCATAAAGGTGATATTGTAGGTATTAAAGGAAGAATACAATCAAGATTAATTGAAAAAGAAGAAGAAAAAAGAAATGTAACTGAAGTTATAGCAGAAAAAGTAACATTCTTAACATCAAAAAAAGAAGAAGAAGGAAAGTAAAGTTTCTTATTAGTTAACTTTGACCAAATCATCTTTTTGAATATTTATAATGTGTCTAGGAAGACTATTATAATAGAGGTGAGAAGATGCTTTTAGGAAAAAGAATAAAAACTTTAAGAAAAGAAAATAAACTCACACAACAAGAATTAGGAGATTTAATAAATGTAACAAAAGTAAGTATCTGTTGTTATGAAAAAGAAACAAGAATCCCAACTCTTGAAACTTTGATTGCTCTTGCCAAGGTGTTCAAAGTAGATATTAATTATTTTTTAGGAAATGATGAATATGTTGTAGCCGACAATGATAATAGTTATGGAACTTTTGTTGCTAAAGAAGAAATAGAGTTTATTGAAGAAATTAGAAAATATAATAATCTTTATAAAAGAATAATTGATGATCCTAAAAGATGCGCAGAGTTAATTGATATGAAAATGAGATAAAACTATTTTTTAAATAGTTTTTTTCTTTGTATAGTGATATAATCATCTTAAAGTAGGTGATGATATGAATGTTGTAATTAGAGAATATAAAGATTCTGATAATTTATCACTAAATAAAGTTTTGAAAGAATCATTTAATCTAGAAAAAAAAGGAAATAATAATAATTCTAATATTGAATTAGTTGCGGTACATAATAATATTGTTGTTGGTTATTTAGTTATTAATAAAGTTTTTGATAGTTTGAAAAATAATTATTATGCTCTAATAAATTATGTGTGTGTAAAAGAAGAATATAGAAACAATAAAATAGGTTCCAATCTGTTACAAAAAGCAATAGATATATGCAATGAAGAAAACATCATATATATAGAATTAACATCAAATAAGAATAGAGTAGAAGCTCAGCACTTATATAAAAAGTATGATTTCATTATTAGAGATACAGACGTTTTTAGAAAGGAGTTAATATGATAGTAGATATTATAAATAAAAAAAGGCAAGGTAAAATTTTATCTCGTAAAGAATTAGAATTTATCTTTAATGGATATTTAAAAAAGAAAGTAAAAGATTATCAAATGTCAGCTCTTTTAATGGCAATTTGTCTAAAAGGAATGACAGATAAAGAAATATTTGATTTGACCGATATCTTTATAAAAAGTGGAGAAGTTTTAGATTTTTCTGATATTGAAGGAATTAAAGTTGATAAACATTCAACAGGCGGTGTAGGGGATAAAACAACTATGGTAATTGCTCCAATCGTTTCTAGCCTAGGTGTTCCAGTAATTAAAATGAGTGGAAGAGGTCTGGGATATACAGGAGGAACAATTGATAAATTAGAATCAATCCCAGGATTTAGAACATACTTAACTGATAAACAATTAAAAGAACAAGTAAAAAAAATAGGTATGGTAGTAACAGGACAAACAACAAATTTAGCTCCAATGGATAAATTGATCTATGCGCTTCGTGATGTAACAGGAACAACAGAATCAATTCCCTTAATTGCAACAAGCATAATGAGTAAAAAAATTGCTAGTGGTACAGATAAAATTTTAATTGACATAAAACTTGGAAAAGGTGCTTTAATTAAAACAAAAAAAGGTGCTGAAAAATTAGCAAAATTAATGATAAAAATAGGAAAATTTTATAATAGAGAAGTTAGATGTATGATAACTGAAATGAATACTCCATTGGGAACATCTATTGGAAATAGCGTAGAAGTTATTGAAGCAATAAAAATATTAAAAGGAGAAGAAAAAAATTCTTTAACAGATTTATGTATTGATTTGTCATCAGAAATGGTAAGTATGGGGAAAAATATTGAAAAAGAAGCAGCAACAAAATTAGTAAAAGAATCAATAAAAAATGGAGAAGCATATAAAAAATTTGAACAATTTGTTAAATATCAAAAAGGAGATTTATCAAGATTAGAAATAAGTGATAAAAAAATAGAAATAACATCTGATAAGATTGGAACAATAGAGAAAATTGATGCATTAGAGTTTGGAAAATTATCAGTTCATTTAGGAGCAGGAAGAATTAATATAACTGATGAAATTGATCCAAAAGTTGGAATTGTATTAAATAAATTAGTAGGAGAAAAAGTAAAAGAAAAAGAAGTTTTATGTACAATTTATCTAAAAAAAGAAGAAAATTTAGATTATGTTAGACAATTTTATGAAATAAATTAAAAAAATATTGGCAAAGACTTAAAAATATGTCATAATGAATATATAAAAGGTAAGGTGAAAGAAATGAAAAAGAAAAATTTGAAAATAGCAAAGCTAGCTAAAGGGTTATTAACAGTTACACTTATAGCTACAATTTTTAGTGCTAAAGATGTATTTGCAGAAACATCTGGAACAAGTGCAAAAACATATGCTGATGCATTACCAGAAACTGTTGTCAGAAATTATACTTTTAGATTTACAACTGGATTAAATGTTGATGATAAAACAAAAGCAAACAATGTTATAGATTATAATAGTAAAGATTTTGTTTATCAGTTATATTGTTCAGATAGAAAAAATGGCGAGGTTGGTACAGAAGATGTTCTAACTAAGGGAACAAAAATGGACTATGGAATTGCATATATATTAAAAAATGCAGGAACTACTACTCCAATTATAACAGGCGTTACTGGAACAGAAGCAACTGACGTTAACCATATGGCAAATTTAATGATTACTCAGTTAGCAATTTGGGGATATCAAGGTACAGCATCATATGCCGATACAACAAATGCACAATTATCATATACACTTGACAATGTAACTTCATATGAAATGGTATATAATCAACAACCATTAACAGCTCAATATCTTTGGAATGGTTATGTAAATGGTTTAATTACTAAAGCAAAAGCAACAGTTGATCCTGCTAATACTACTATGTCTGCAACTATGAATGGAAAATGGACAGATGATGGTAAAAATAAAAAATCAGGATTAATTACTATTAATATATCTAATGCAGAAGCAAAATATAGTAATTATGCAATATCATTAGTTAATGCACCAACTACAACTAAAGTTTATACTGAAGCAGGACAACAAGTTAGTAATTTAAATAGTATTCCTGCAGGAACAAAGATTTATCTAGTAGTTCCAAAAGATTCAATTTCAGAAGGGAAAACATTTACATTAAATGCAAGTGCAACAATAACTTATGATGCTGCTTATCAATATGTTGATAATGTAACAAAACATCAACCATCAGTTTTAGTTGGACCAGAAACAAAACAATTAGCAACAGCATTAACAATTGTTCCAGACACTGCAAGTTCAATTTCTAATTCAATTTATTTTATAGGATTTATTATTCTACTAAGTGGAGCAGGAATAATATATGCAAATGTCAAACCAAGAACACAAGAGAACAATTAATAAAAAAATAAAAAAGAGTCAATTATGTTTATTTGGCTCTTTGCTTGTAATTGGTGGAATAACACTTCTATTAGGTAATCATATAAATGAATTAAAAAAGGAAGTATTTTCAAGAGTTCAATTGTCTTTTATCAATAATGATAATACGGATTTAATTGTAGAAGATATTCCAGAAGTTGAAGAAGTTAAAACAGAAACAAAAAATGAAGATGTAACAACTAAAAAAGAAACGGATTATAGTAAATATGTTGGGATATTGGAAATTCCAAAAATTAGTTTAAAACGTGGATTTTACAATATAGGATATAAATATAATAGTATTAATTATAATGTTACTGTTGTAAGTGGAGCAACGATGCCAGATGTTGTAAATGGTAATTTGATATTAGCTGCCCACTCTGGAGATGCATATATATCATATTTTGCCTATCTTTATAGATTAAATGTAGGTGATTTAGCCTATGTAACTTATGGTGGAGTAAAATATAAATATCAAATCGTAAACATTTATAATGTTCCGAAAACAGGAGCAGTAACAATAACAAGGAATCTTGATAAAACAACATTAACATTAGTTACATGTACAAAAAACAGTGATACTGAACAAACTGTTTATATTGCTGAGCGAATTTAAGAATAAAAGGAGGTAAATAATATGGAAATGACCATAATAGATAAATTTATATTAATATTTAAATATATTACTTCATCTTTTATGGGAATAGAATTATTTTTACTAAGTCTTCTTTTATTTTTATTTACTTTTTTAAACATAAAAAAGAATAGTAAAATAGTAAAAGTGATGTCTATTGTCTTATGTTTAGGGTTTTTAATAGGTATAATTGTCACTTATAAATCTTACGCAATTGAAAGTATTGATTCATTTATAAAATTTATATTAAGCTATCTATATTTTCCATCTATGGTTGTATATTTCTTTATAATATTATTCGTTACTATAGAAATAATAATCACAATATTATCTAAAAAAATGAGTAAATGCAAGAAAACAGTAAATATGGTAGTGTTCAGTTTCTTATATTTCTGTTTTATGGCAGTAGTGTCACTTGCGCTTACAAATAATTTAAATTTATCATCTACTATTGATTTATATACAAATGATACAGTTTTATCATTTATTCAAATAAGTAACTTAGCATTTTCATTCTGGTTAGAATATACAATACTTTATTACTTTTATATATTCTTACAAAAAAAGTTTGATTAAATATTAAATAAAGTTCATCCTAATAAGGGTGAATTTTTTTATGAAAATAAGATTAGGATATGCATGCATAACAGAAACATTAAATGATATTACATCATCAAGTAATTATACATATACTTTATATAATCAAGAAAAAGATGATAATAAATTAGATAAAATTATAAAATCAAATTTAGATGCATTAATAAAAATATTGAATTATAATATAAAGAATAATATTCATTTTTATAGATTATCTTCTAAAATTATTCCTTTAGCGACAAAAAAAGAAGTTAATTTTAATTACATAAATAACTATAATAATTATTATAATAAAATAGGTAATTTAATATTAGATCATAATATGAGAGTTGATTTTCATCCAGATCAATATTGTGTTTTAAATAGTGTTAATAAAGAAGTAATAGAAAATAGTGTTGAAATATTAAAATATCATTACAAATTATTACAGAAGATGAATATAAAAGAAAAAATATTAATCCTTCATATTGGAAGTAATGCCTTTGGAAAAGAAAAATCATTAAGTAGATTTATAAATAATTTTCAAAAACTTCCATTTGAAATAAAAAAATCAATTGTTATAGAAAATGATGATAAAGTATTTAATATTGATGATTGCTTATATTTAAATAAAAAAATAAGTGTACCAATAGTTTTAGATTATCATCATCATTTTTGTAATAATAACAATATTAATTTATATGAAAAAATTGATGAGATATTTTCTACATGGAAAGATATAAATCCAAAAATTCATTTTTCATCACCTAAAAGCAAACTAAAAAAAGAAATAAGAAGCCATAATGATTATATAGATAATAATTCATTTATAAATTTTATTGAGAAGATAAAACATCTTAACTATGATATTGATATTATGATAGAAGCCAAGAAAAAAGATGAGGCTATGTTTAGACTCATCAGAGAATTAAAGTATAAAACAAATTACAAATTTATTGATGATACAACATTTATTGTTTAATATTATTTTCTATATTTTGAGTATAATATTCTTCAAAAGTAATATTGTGTTCATGAATATAAGTAGCAGCTTTAACACCAACATACCTATAATGCCATGATTCATACTGATACCCAGTAATATTTTCCTTACCCTTAGGAAATCTTAAGATAAAACCATATTTATGAGCATTATTTTGCATCCATGTAAAAGAATCAGTTTCTTCAAAGTTTGTATAATCTTTTACTCCATCATACATATCAATACAAAGACCTGTTTGATGTTCAGAAAAGCCTGCTCTTGCGGAATATTTATCAGCCGCATCAATACCATCAGTAGCAGCATAATTGTTATATAAATTAACTTGATAATCATAACTACGATAACTTGACATAGCAATAATCTTATTGTCATCACTAGAAGCAGCTTTTGCCATTTTTTCAAAAGATTTTCTAGCACTACTTACTAATTTCATACCTTCTCTTGAATAATTAATATCAATGTCTTCTAAATCTTCAGGAACATAATCTTCCCCTAAATATAAGTATTTGTTTACTAATATATAATCCTTATTAAGATAAGAAGTCTTTTTTGTATGAGTATAAAAACTATAATCTAAATTTAAATTAACTCTTGTTATAACATCTTTTGTTTTTAAATCATTATTTTTTTTATAATATTTAACATATCTATCAATATTATTCTTTTTACAATAATCAATTTTTTTACAAGCATTACTAACTATATCTTTAGTAGATATTTTCTTATTACCATTTTTTTTCTTGTTTGGAAAATTAATAATTACTATAATACCCATAATTATAATGATAACTATAACAAAAAAACGTTTAACACTTTTTTTTAATTTCATATAACCACCTAATACTATAATAGCATTAAAAACACTATTTATGTATATTTTTTTACTTATAAACATAATAAAAAATAGGAGGTTTTTATGAAAAAAATTGTTATAATTCTTTTTACAGCAATTTTATTTGTTCCTATAAATGTTTTTGCAGAAGAAGAAAATACAGAACTTATTGCAAATGCTACGAGTGGTTTATTAATGGAACAATCAACAGGAGAAATTATATTTGAAAAAGAAAAAGATAAACAAGTACCAGTAGCGTCAATGACAAAAATGGTTGCTCAAACAATAATTTTAGAAAATATTGAAAGTGGAAAAATAAAATGGAATGATATCGTTGAAGTAAGTAAAAATGCTGCAGATATGGGAGAATCACAAATATATTTAACCGCAGGAGAAAAGATGAGTATCAAAGATTTATTTAAGGGTATTTCTATGGCAAGTGCAAACGATGCTACAGTAGCAATGGCAGAACATATTGCAGGAAGTGAAAAAAATTTTGTTAAACTTATGAATAAAAAGGTATCTGATTTAGGACTTAAAAATACACATTTTCAAAACAGTACAGGACTAGATGAAGATAAACATTATTCATCAGCTTATGATATGGCGCAAATAGCAAGAAACTTATTAAACCATGAACAAATACTAAATTTTTCATCAGTTTATGAAGATTATTTAAGAGAAGATACAGATAATAAATTCTGGCTTATAAATACCAATAAATTAGTAAGATACTACGAGGGTGCAGATGGTTTAAAAACAGGACATACAGACGCTGCAAAATACTGCTTAGCCGCAACTGCAAAGAAAAATAAAATGAGATTAATCGCAATAGTTTTGGGTGAAGAAGTAAGTAAAATAAGAAATAGTGAAGCAATGTCACTTCTTGACTATGGTTTCAATAACAAAAAAATAACTATGTTAAAAGAAAAAAATGTAGTGGTTGAGGAAGTGAAGTTTGATAAAGGAAACAAAGATAAAATAGAGATTGTCCCAAAATATGATGTATCAGTATTACAAGATAAAACAACAGATAAACATGAATACTCATATAAAATAAATTTAAATGAATTAAAATTGCCAATTAATAAAGGTACTACAGTTGGAAAAATAAAAGTATATGAAAAAAACAAAACAATAACAGAAGTAGATTTAGTATCAAATACTGATGTTGAAAAACTAAGTTATCTACAATTATATTTAGAAATGTTAAAAAAATCAATACTGGGTTTAATCAATTAAAATAAATGACTAGTTGTCTAGTCTTTTTGTTTGTTTGCAATATCAAGATATTTATTTTATAATGAATTTGTAAGGAGATTAATAAAATGAGTCATAATTTAATAAATTTCAATAAATATTATGATCCAAAAGATGTTGAAAAGTATGAACTTTTTATTGGACCAGATGGAGAATATTATAAAGTAAAAACAAACTATGAAAGTGATGAAAATTGTACTCACTATAAATGGGCAGAAGAATATTTAAAAACAATATGTCGTGGAGATATTCTAGAAAAGCCAATAATAAAAAACAAATGTAAAACTCCACTAGAAGTACTAATAAACTTATATGGATTTGTAAGATATACACATTCCTATGGATGTCCAAAAGTTTTTATGGATATACCAAATAGAGATTATTTTGGATATACAATGTCTAAAGAACAAATAAATTCTATATATAATTTATTAGATTATAATAATGAAAAATTAGATGAAGAGACAATTAAAAAAATTCATCGAGAAGATGATGGATATGAAGTAAAAGTAGATCAAGTATTTAGAAGAATTTCAAGATGATAAAGGAGAGATAATATGTATGATGTAGTAATTGTAGGAGCAGGACCAGCAGGACTTTTTTCTGCGTATGAATTAATAACACAAAATAATAAATTAAAAATTGCTATACTAGATAAAGGTAAATTTGCAAAAAACAGAGTTTGCCCTATGAATATAGGAAAGAAAAAATGTCTTAATTGTAATCCATGTGCTATTTTATCAGGTTATGGCGGAGCAGGAACTTTCTCTGATGGTAAATTAAATTTTATTCCTAAACTTGGTAAATCAGATTTATTTAAATATATGAGTAGAAGTGAAGCTAATAAATTAATTGATGATACAGAAACTATCTTTAATAAATTTAATATGGATGCTAAAACCTATCCAACAAATATGGATAAAGCTAAAGAAATAGAAGAAGAAATAACTAAAGTGGGCGCAAGTCTATTAATAATAAAGCAAAAACATTTAGGAAGTGATATGTTACCTAAATACATTGAAGACTTTTCTAAATATTTACAAAAAGAAGGCGTAGAAATATTAGAAAATACTGATGTTTCTGATATAGTTGAAAAAGAAGATAAAACATATGATGTTATCTATAATAAAGATAAAATAATACCTTCAAAGAATGTAATAGTGTCTCCTGGTAGAACAGGTGCAAAATGGGTTCAAGGACTAGCTGACAAGTATAATATTCCATACACTTCACAAAGTATAGAAATAGGTGTTAGAGTAGAAGTTAGAAAAGAAATATTAAAACCAATTACAAATGTAATTTATGATCCAACAATCTTTATTAAAACAAAAACATATAATGATGAGATTAGAACATTTTGTACTAATCCAGGAGGCTTTGTTGCTAAAGAGAATTACTATGGATATATATGTGTAAATGGACATGCTCTAAAAAACACTAAATCAGATAATTCCAATTTTGCATTTATCTCTAAAGTGAATTTAACTGAACCTGTAACAAATACTCGTGAGTATGGTGAATCTATCGCAAAAATTGCTAATACATTAGGTGGTGGAAAGCCAATTATTCAAACCCTTAGAGATTTAAGATTAGGAAGAAGATCTAATTGGGATAGAATAAATAAAGGTTTTATTGAACCAACGCTAAAAGATTGTGTTGCTGGAGATTTAGCTCTTGTAATGCCACACAGAATAATTAAAAATATTTTAGAAGGATTAGAAACTCTAGATAAAATTATTCCAGGAGTAAATAATGGAGAAACACTTTTATATGGACCAGAAATAAAATTCTTTAGTAATGAAATTGATACAGATAATAATATGAAATTAAAAAATCATAACATTTATTTTGTTGGAGATGGAGCTGGAAAAGCAGGAAATATTGTAGTAGCTGCTGCAACAGGATTAATTGCTGCTAGAGATATAATAAAAAAAGATAAGTAATAATAATATAACTGTGCTATAATATAAACAAGTATTTGCATAGAGGTGAATATATGAAAAAATGTGTAATAATTTATAATCCAGCAAGTGGAAAAATCAAGAAAAAAGAAACATTACAATCTTTTTATGATATTTTAAGAAAACATGGATATGATACTGAAATAAAATATACAAGTAAAAAGAAAGATGCAACTGATATAGTAAAAAATCTTGAACCAGTTGACTTAGTTATTAGTGCTGGTGGAGATGGAACTTTAAATGAAGTAGTAACAGGAAATCTTCAAAGAGAAAAAAGATTAACTCTTGCTAATCTTCCAATGGGAACAACTAATGATGTTGGAAATATGTATGGTTATACAAAAAATAATTATTTAAAAAATCTTGAATTATTACTTGAGGGTGTAAAGAAAAAAATAGATGTTTGTTTTATTGATGAAACTCCTTTTGTTTATGTAGCGTGCCTTGGAGATTATATTGATATGGCCTATAACACTCCAAGAAAATTAAAGAAGAAATACGGAAAAATTGCTTATGTTATGTATGCATTTAAACAATTAAGAAATAAAATAAATTCATATAATATTAGATATAAAATAGATGATAAAACATATGAAGGAAAATATTCATTTTTCTTTATTACAAATGCCTCACGTGTCGCAGGATTTAACGATGTATATTATGATATAAAACTAGATGATAATAAATTTGAAGTAGCATTCTGTCATGTTAAAAACAAAGCAGAAATGATGAAAATATTCTTTTTAGTAAATAATATGGATGCAAAAGATGTGCCTGGTGTAACATATTATCAAACAGATAATTTAGAAATAGAATTTTTAAATAGTCCTAAAGTATCATGGTGTATTGATGGAGAAGAATATAAATCAACTAAAAATAAATTTAATTTTAGAATAGACAGAAAAACACAAATGATGTTACCAAAAGAAAACATAGTAAAATTATTTAAAAAAGATAATTAAAAATAAATTTAATAACTATAATATTAAAGAAATAAGAAATTATTTCTTTTTTTGTCGAATGAAATTTTTGTAAGCTTTTGTCGAATTACAACACAAAAAAAATAATTAATTTATAATCATAAATATGAGGTGATAAATATGTTAAAAATAGAAACAGAGGTATCAAGGGGAATAATGTTTATAAGACTAAATGGTTCCTTAAGTAATAAAAACTTTAATAAACTTGGGAGTGAAATAAATTATTTACTTTATAAACAAGGAATACAATATTATGTATTGGATTTTAATGAAGTAAAACAAGTTGAAGAAAATATTTTTACATATATTCAAAATAAATTAGTAGAGATATTTTTAAACAGTGGACAAGTAGTACTCTGTGGAATGTCAGAAATATCTAAAAGAAAAATCGGATATACAAAAGACAAATTATTTTATGTTAATAGAGAAAGTGAGGCATTTAAATATTTATGGATGTAGAAGAGATAATTAATAATGAAAAATTAGTATATAGTATTATAAATAAATATAATGGATATTTTGATAAAGAAGATTTATATCAAGTAGGGATGATAGGATTAATTAATGCATCAAAGAATTATAATAAAGATTTAGGTGTTAAATTTTCAACCTATGCTTATACTTATATTTTTGGAGAAGTAAATAAATATATAAGAGAAAATAATAATTTAAAAATAGGGAAAGATGTTATAAAACTTAAAAAATCTATTGAGAAAACAAAAGATTTATTAAGACAAAAACTATCACGGGAACCTACTACATTAGAATTATCATTGATATTAGAAATAGATGAGAAAAAAATAGAAGAAATAGAACAAATAAAACAAAATACAAAAAGTCTCGATTATAAAAATGAAGAAGAAACAAATGATTTATATAACTCAGTAATAGTAGAAGATAAAGAAACAAAACCAGAAATATTAGATTTAAGAAAGGAAATAGAATTATTAAAAATGGAAGAGAAAAAACTAATATATAGTAGATATTATGTAGACATGACACAAAGCGAAACTTCAAAAGAACTTGGAATATCACAAGTACAAGTACATAGAAAAGAAGCTAAAATATTAAAAAAACTAAAGCAAAGGTTATAAAATATACACTTTTTTTAAAAAAAGTGTATATTTTTGATAAAAAAGTACTATAATATATCCAGGAGGAGAAAAAATGACACAAATTATGCCATATAATGCACAAAAATTACCAATTGAATATAAAAAAGATGAGGAACTTATTAAACTTTTAACTGAAGCAACAGAGAAATATACAGAATACAAAACATTATTAAAAATATTTAAATTTAACTCATCTATGTTTTTAGATGCATTAATAAAAAATGAAAGTCTTAGATCTTCTCAAATTGAAGGAACACAAATATCTCATGAAGATATATATTATTTAGATTATAAAGAACAAAATGATGATATTTTAGAAATAAATAATTTAAAGAGTGTAATCTATTTTGCTAAAAATGAAATAAAAAATAACCATATAAATTTAGATTTAATAAATAAAATGCATAAAATATTATTACAAAGCGGGAGAGGATCAAATAAAAATCCTGGTGTTATAAGAACTAAGCAAAATTATATAGGAGGTACATTAGGAATAACATTTGTACCTCAAGAATATGAAGAAATACCAAATTTATTGCAAAATTTATTTGATTTTATGAATGATAAATTCACTGAGAATGTATTTATTAATTTAGCTATTTCTCATTTGCAATTTGAAACTATTCATCCCTATTTAGATGGTAATGGAAGATTAGGAAGGGCATTAATACCAATACAACTAGCTTACTTGAAAAATGATGAACCAATTTTATTTCTTTCAGAAGTAATTGAAATGTATAAACCAACATATTATAAAACATTAAGTGATAGTAGATCAGGAAACTATCTTCCTTTTATAAAATTTTTCTTGCAATGTATTATTGAACAATGTACAGCAAATATTTATAAAATAAATGAAGTGAATGAAATATATGAAAATGATTTGAAAAAAGTAGAAGAAAATATACATGGTGTATTAGTAACTAAAATTTTCCCATATTCTTTAAAGAAAATAGTTTTTTCTACTAAAGATATTTTAAACGATCTAAATTTACAGTTAACATCAGCAAATAAAGTATTGAATAAATTAGTAAAGTTAAGTATTTTAATAAAAGAAAAAAAAGCTGGTACAAATAGAATTACGTATAGATATAAAAAAATATATGAAGTGTTTATAGGTGAAACAGATAAAGATGTTTAGTTAATACTAAACATTTTTTGTATAAAAAAATTTATAGAATTCATACTATAAATGGTGAAAATTATGAAAAATATAAAATATGAAAAAATAGTAGAAAAAAACAAAGCAAAAGAAACAAGAGTACAAAATGCAGTTGTTGCGTTCATTGTAGGAGGATTAGTAGGAGTAATAGGAGAAGGAATAATTGAATTATTATGTTACTTTTTTAAAATATCAAGAAGTGATTCGTCAACATTTATGATAGTAATATTAATATTTATTGCATCTTTATGTACTGCATTAGGCTTCTTTGATAAATTAGTTACTAAATTTAAGTGTGGTCTATTAATACCAATAACAGGATTTGCTCATTCTATGACAAGTGCAACTCTAGATTATAGAAAAGAAGGACCAATAAGTGGATTTGGCTCTAACATGTTTAAACTAGCAGGATCTGTAATTTTATATGGAGTAGTATCAGCATGGTTCTTTGGACTTATAAGATATTTAATAGGAGGAGCAATATGACATTTAAATATAATAATGTTTATGTACAAGATACAGCAACTGTAACAGGACCATATGAAAAAGATGGACCATTAGAAAAGTATTTTGATAAGTCTTATAAAGATTTATATTTTGGTACAAAGTCATGGGAAGAGGCAGAACAAAAATTAGTAGAAGATAGTATAGATATCTTATTAAAGAAAACAAAAGTAAAAAAAGATGATATAGATTTAGTTATTGGAGGAGATTTGTTAAATCAAATAACTGCAACTACCTTTGGATCAAAGGATGTAGGAAAATCATTTTTAGGAGTATATAATGCTTGTGCTACAAGCGTAGAAGAATCAATTATAGCGGCAGCACTAATAGATAGTAAAAGAATAAAAAATTCTTTGTGTATTACATCATCTCACAATATGACAAGTGAAAAACAATTTAGGAATCCAACAGAGTATGGAGCACCCAAACCAAAAACAGCAACTTTTACCGCAACAGGTGCTGCTGGAATACTATTATCAGAAGAAAAAAGTAAGATAAAAGTCGAATCATCTACTATTGGAAAAATAATAGACTATGATCAAAATAATCCAAATAATATGGGCGCAGTAATGTCATGTGCTGCAGCATATACAATTAACAAGCATCTAAAAGATATGAAAAGAGAAGCAAATTATTATGATTTAATATTAACAGGAGATTTAGGAATATATGGAAAAAACATTTTAACAGAGTTTTTAAAGCAAGAATATAAAATAGATATATCTAAAAATTATAATGATTGTGGAGTAATGCTATATGATTTAAAAAAACAAGAAGAAGTTTTAGCAGGAGGATCAGGACCAGTATGTAGTGCATTAGTTAATTATAGTTTTATAATGGATAAATTAAAAAATAAAGAAATAAAAAAAGTACTACTAGTAGCAACAGGTGCACTTTTTTCACCAACATTTGTATTTCAAGGAAAAAACATATTATCAATTGCACATGCAATAAGTTTGGAGGCTATATAATGCTATTTATAAATTCATTTTTATTTTGTGGAATCATTTGTTTAATTTCGCAAATAATTTTAGATAATACAAAGTTAACTCCAGGACATATTACAAGCATTTTAGTAGTTATAGGTGCACTATTAGATAGTTTTGGTTTATATGATTATTTAATTGTAAAAGTTGGAGGGGGAGCATTAGTCCCAATAACAAGTTTTGGACATTCCCTAGTACATGGAGCACTTGCAGAGGCAAATAGCTTGGGTGTAATAGGAATATTAGCAGGAATGTTTGATTTAACTGCTGCAGGAATAACTTCAGCAATTATATTTTCATTCATATTTGCTTTAATATTTAAACCAAAAAATTAAAATAGAAACTATTGCTAGTTTCTATTTTTGTACTGAAAGATTAATTAAAACATTAATATTATCATCTTTTGCCATAATATTTTTGTGTTCTTTGCCACACTTTTCACATTTATAAATAATTTTATAAGTATCTTTAAATTTTTCCATACCAATAGGTTTTAATAATCCTTGGCATTTATTTTTTCTATCACCAGGATTTTTATCAACATGCTTTGAATATAAACAGTTAGGACAATGATCACGACAAGAATAACCAAGACGATCAACCTTAAAACCACACTTTTCACAAATAAAAGATTCGTCTATTTCATTAAATGTTTTCATATAAACACCTCTAAGTAATTATATCAAATAATAATAACAAAATAAACTTTACAAATAAAATGTCAAATAAAATGAATTTCATTGATAAAAAAAGCAAAAGATAGTATTATAGATTTATAAGAATAGAAAAGGATAAGATAGTGTATATATAGTATATTCTTATTTAGAAAAAAGTAAGGGAGGTGAAAATATGGCAAATAAAACATATGGAATGAATCCAAGTGATGTTAAAAGAGAAGGATCTCAATTACAAAATAATGCAAGTGACTTTTTAAATGAATTAAATAAGTTAGTCAAATATAATGATCAACTTGAACAAGTTTGGAAAGGTAGTGGTTCTGTTACTTATTTTACAAAATGGAATGAGAAGAAAGAAAGTATTACTAAACTACAAAATTGGTTAAGAGGTTTTGCTGATGCTACTGTAAAAACTGCACAAATGGCACAACAAACAGATAGTGATGTATCCGGAAGTATGAGATAAAAAATAGAGAGGTGTAAATAAATGAAACAAGAGTTAAATTATGAAGAAGCCAAATCATTAGCTTCAAATATCCAAACTAGTTCAAACAAAGTAAACGATATTTTAGATAATTCTGATTCTTCAGTAAAAAAAATTCAAAGCAATTGGCAAGGAAGTTCAGCTGATTATGCAATTGAAGACTGGAATAATTGGAAAAAAGATTTTGAAGAATATTATCAAATGTTATTACAAAATGTTAAAAATATTCAAAATGCTGCAAATGAATTTGTTGCAACAGAAGCAAAAATGCAACAAAATTTTGGGAAATAAAAAAATATATTGCTATTATGCAATATATTTCAAAGAAAAGGAATATCCTTTTTCTTGAAATGTATTGTAAAAAGGAGAAATACTATGAGTAAAATTTTAGAAGTTGTTGGAAATATAGAAAAACAAATAAATGATTTACAAAAAATAGACGAAGATAAAATAAACAAGTCAGATGTAGAAAAAGCGTGTAATTTCGATTATGTATATAAGTATAATATAGATTCCAATTATACTTTTGAAGAAAGTAATTATACAGATGGATTAGCTGGAAAAGTAGACTATGATTGTAAAATTTCTGATATTGGTTTAAGGGGCACTGGTAAAATGAAAAAGTTTGAAGAATCAGAAGGAGGAAAAAAGGTAATAGAAATAGCAACTACTGCCGAAAATACATATAACTCTATAAAACAACAAGCAAAAGAACAATTACTTACTGACATAACTGATATATATAATTTATTAAGTAAAGTTTCAACAGATATTACAGACTTAAAAGTAGAAAAAGATGAAGTTAAGAAAAATATAGCAGATACTGTAGAAAAATTAAAAACAATAAAATCTATTATAGAAAATTAAATAGAGGTGAGAAAATGAGCGATAAAAAAAATATCAATATACCTTATAAGAAATTAAGTACGGCCTATGATGATTTAAGAAAAATTGGTAAAAATCATAAAAAAGATAGGGTTAATTGGACTAATATAAATATAGATGATGCTAATAAAACAAAAGAAGAATTTAAAATTGAAAAATATGAGATGGTTAGAGCGAAAATGAAACCAGTAATATTTAGTTTTAGAAGTTTAGGCGTAAAATTTTATATAGGTGAAGATGATATAGATGTTAACTTAAATGATAGTGCTTCAACAATTATAGCAAGTGGGAGCTTTTTAGGCTCAGGAAATAAGTTGAGATATTTTATACCTAGTAAAAATGAAGCAATAGAACTTTTAAAAAAGCAAAAGGGTATTAGCATAAGCAAAGAGCCACTACATGATGATGAGGATACTGTGAAAAAGGCATTAGGAAAATGTTATTTGATATATAAAAACGCAAAAAAATATAAAGAACAAACGGATAATATATATATAGCAATTCAAAATTTAGCAAATGAAATTATGGTAGAGGCAGGAAATATTAGTACAATTTCAGCTGCGTATAAAGCTCTAGAAATATCTGCAGAAGCTAAGTTTAAAGGAAAAAAAGGAAAAAAATATAGTAAAAAACAAATTGCAAAGAAATATGCAGCATTAGTAGCTGCTGCTGGTTCAAAAAAAGCAGAAACATATTTGAAAGAAATATTAAAAGAAACAAAATCAAGAGTTACTCAAAGCAATGTACTATCTATATATGAAAAATATAAAAAAAACGGAAATAAAATTTCTGGAAATTTAAAATTTGGAAAATCATCTTCAACGACAAAAGATAGTTCAACAGATAATGGATCAACAAGTAATAATAGTAACAAAAAAAAGAAAAAAACAAATACTAAAACTAGCACAAAAAAGAAAGTAAAGGCAAAAGTTGCTGCATTAGCTACGACTATTGCAAGTATAAAAACTGAAAGAAAAAATTATATTGCAGATGTAAAAGCAAATTTAGCTACAGAAGTAAAAAATCTTGAATTAAAAAAAGATAAACAAATTGCAGAGATTAAACTTGGAAAAAATCGCGATATAGAAAATGCATATAAAGATGCTGAAGAAAAAATAAAAAATATTGATCCAAATTCGGAAACAGCGAAATTTCAGATCGATGAAATCAATAATGAATTAAATGCAAAAATACAAACTATAAATGATGAAGCAAATATGGATATAAAGCAAGTAACGGATAATACAGCACAACAAATAACAGATACTACAACAGCGGCAAATAATCAAATAGCAGATGCCAAAGATCAATATGGACAAATAATAAAAGAGGCTAAAGCTGCAAAGAAAGTGAGTACACTAAGTGATGTTGCTATGACGACTTCAACTTTAGGAAAAATAGGTGCAAAATCAATATCGCCTACAGAAACAGCAACAGTAGAGCTTCAGGCTGCACAACAAAATGAAGCAGCAGCTTCTCAAGGAGCAACTGCTGCAAAAACAAGCTTTGATACTACTATTAATACTCAAAAAAATGCAATTGAAAATGCCCAAAAAGTACCAGAAAAGGTTCCAACTACACCAGTTGAACCGGTTAAGGAACCAACAACAACTACACCGCCAACAACAAATGATTCGGTAGCAATACCAGAAGAGACAGTTCAACAACCACAACAAACTAATACTAATACAAATAATAATAGTAATGGAACGGTTAGTTATACAAATAGGAATACAAGTTCAAGTAATAATTTATCATCCGCACCAGAAGTATCACAATCTACTGATGCTGAAGCTACAAGTACTGATGTAATTACAGAACCATCTGCAGAAACAACACCAGAAACAAATATAGATGAAGTGGTTGAAAAAACTCCAAATAAAAATGTAGTAATCGATAATAATTCTGATAGTAAAACTACTCCATCAAAATCATCAGGAGGAAGTGCAGTAATACCAGCAATATTAGGAGTAGGTGCCGCAGGGGCAGCTGCAGTAGCTGGAGTTCGTTACGTGAAAAATAGAAAACAAACAGAAGATGTTGATGAAAACTATGATGATGAAAGTAATGCTAGTGAATTCGAAGATACTGGTGACGATAGTTCTTATATGCAAGATGATTACTTAGGACCAGCTGGAAGTGAATATACGGATCCAAGTAATTTAGAAAGCACAACCGATGATTTAGTACCTGATGATAATAGTTATACAGATGCTGGAGCATTGGAAGATGAATTAGATGATGGCGATGATGACTTCGAAAATGATGAAGCATTTAATGAAATAAATTAGGATAAAAGGGAGAATATACAATGGAAAATGAAAATAGTGAAAGATTTTTACCTATTGGATCAGTTGCTTTATTAAAGGGTGGTACTAAAAAAGTAATGGTAACAGGATTTTGTTCAGTAGCAGAAGAAAATCAAGAAAAAATTTATGATTATACTGGATGTATATATCCAGAAGGATATTTAGATTTTGATCAAATATGTTTATTTGACCACGATCAAATAGAAAAAGTATTTTACGTTGGGTATAGTGATGAAGAAGATAAAAATTTTAAAGAAGAATTAAAAGAAATATCATCTAAATTCGAATCAGGAGAACAAAATATAAAAACATTTTTTAATGAAGATATATTTGCAGAAGATGAAGAAGCAGATGATGAAGAAACTTCTGAAAATGAAGATAATTCAGGTGTAGTTATTCCAATGATTGAAAATGATACAAATAAAGAAAATAATGAATTGACAGATGTTGAAGAATTAGAATACTTATAAATTGTTTATAAGTATTTTTTCTTTATTGAAATAATTATTCATGATATAATATATAACATAGGAAGTGACTAACTATAAGAAGTCAAGTCAATTTCATCAAAAATCTTAAAAAG
>CAZYZU010000005.1:7951-27453 GCA_964652065.1 uncultured Muribaculaceae bacterium | reverse complement strand
TACCTGCTGATACAAAACTTGTTATATCTTTACTTGTATCGTTATCTATTGCGTTTGAAACTATTTCTTTATTATTTTTTACAATAGCACTCATTCCAGAAAGATATTTACCATCAAGTGTTATAATAGTTTTTGCAAAATCTAAATCTTCTTTTAATTCATCAGATGAAAAATCTCTAAATAAATCACAAATATCTACGTGTTCTTTTAAAGCGTATAAGCTATTTATTTTTGATTGATAATCTCTCATAAATAATTTTGTAAACAAAGTTCTTTCTTCATAAATGGTTTTTAAACCAAGAGATGATTTTATCTCTTTAGTATGTTTTTTACTTATATTTGATCTATTACCAAGTTCTAGAGTTTCAAAATAATTAACTAAACCTTCTTCTATTCCAATAAATTTTAAATCATCATCTAATTTTTTATTTGCTACTGCTTCATAAAATTTCAATTTATCTTCTTTTATATCTATTTTTAATAGAGTTTTTAAATTATCATATATGGTCTTATTATTATACATAATCTTTTCCTCCTCTAATTGTTGCATAATTATAATATAAAATAAGGATTTTTGCAAATTACTTTCATATCTATTTGGTTTATGATAAAATATTTAAAGGAAGTGATATTATGAAAAAAACGATACTTACAGGTCTTAGACCTACTGGAAATCTTCATTTAGGACACTATTTTGGAGCTGGAACTAACTATGTAAAAATGCAAGATGATTATGATTTCTTTTTAGAAATTGCTGATGTACAAGCCTTAACTGATAATTTTGATAATCCTGAAAAAGTAAGACGTAATGTTTATGAAATAACAATGGATTTATTAGCAATTGGAATTGATCCAAATAAAGTTCATTTATTTATTCAATCTAAAATACCTGAAATTGCTGAATTAACTGTATTTTATTCTAACTTAGTTACTGTACCAAGACTATTTAGAAATCCTACTGTTAAAGCAGAAGTTGCACAAAAGAAAGAATTATTTGGTAATGATGGAGAAAGTATTACTTATGGTTTTTTAGGTTATCCTGTTTCTCAAGCAGCTGATATTACTGCTTTTTCTGGAGAAGTTGTTCCTGTTGGTGATGATCAATTACCTCTTTTAGAACAATGTCGTGAAATAGTTAGGAAATTTAATAGTATTTATGGTGATACTTTAATTGAACCTAAACAAGTACTTAGTAATACAAGTCGTTTAAAGGGATTAGATGGTAATGAAAAAATGGGTAAAAGTTTAGGAAATGCAGTATTCTTAGTTGATGATGAAGAAACAATTTCTAAAAAAGTTATGGGAGCAGTTACAGATACTTCTAAAATAAAAAAAGATGATCCTGCTAATCCTGATGTTTGTATGGTTTATTATTATCATAAATTGGTTACACCTGATGATGAATTAAAAACTGTTTGTAGTGAATGTAAGAATGGTAGTCGTGGTTGTGTTCAATGTAAAAAAGAACTTATTAAAAATCTAAATGCTTTCTTAAAACCAATACAAGAAAAAAGAAAAGTTTATGAAGATAATCCTGAACTTGTTGAAAAGATTCTTAATGATGGTACTAACTTTGCTAGAGATAAAGCAAAAGAAACTATGAAAAATGTAAAAAAAGCTATGAAAATAGACTACTAATTTGAAGTAGTCTTTTTTTTGTGTGTTAATCTTAAAATTTTATATATTTTATTATGTTTGGCTGAGTAATTATCTTCAATATCATTTATTAAATATTTATATTTTTCTGAGGCTATTTTATTGTCTTTAGGATAAATTTCATCATATAAATAATTTATTTTTTCATATTTTTTATTTTTATAAGTATTTTTTAATTCTTTCAACAAATATTTTTTTTTAAATTCTTCTTCTCTAGTTAAATAATTTGTTTGTTTGTTTTTCTTCAAAATTTTATATTTTAAATCCATTAATTTTATATCATTACTTAATTCTAATATTTCTTCTTCTTCATCTAGTAATAAGGAACTTTTAAATAATGATTTACCTTCTTTATTAAATTCAACCGCTATTACTTTAAAATTATCTGTAAATAGAATTCCATAATCAATTATTTCCGTTACATCAGCATTATATACTTCTGATTTTTTATAAATATCTTTTAAAAATTCTTTTTCTATTGTAAATGTCGAATTTATAATATCATCTAGAGTATTTGTACTTACTCTAACCATTGGTATTTTTTTTATATGTTCAACATTATCATTATCTCTCCATTCAAAGGATTCATATACTCTATTGCTATCTAGTAGATTTAGTACTATGTCGTATACATTTATCATTCTTATTCCCCTTTCTTAGTACTGATGTTAAAACTATTATAAAACCAACTAATAGTAAAATACATTCATATCTTGTTATTATATATTGTAGATATTCACTTATTGTATATCCAAAACTTAATAAATTTAAATAAACAATTATATATGAGAAACCTACTGTCATAAATAAAACTCCTATTAAAAAGAAAAAAATTCTTGTTATCATTTTATCTCCTTAATTATATTTATGAAATATCTAATTATAGTATACAATTTATTTTTTTTATTATACTAAAAAAAGAGTTTTTCACTCTTCTTTATTTGTCAATTTATTCATATCTACTTTATTAATTGAATCAAATTTTTTAGTTATTTTATCGGCTGTAATTGAAACATTTTCAACATCTTTATTAACAGCTTGAATACTACGAGATAATTTATCCCAACGTTCTTTGTATCTGCCAAATTCTATTCCTAACTTATTTAATTCATCATGAATGATTGATGTATATTTATCTCTTTCCATATTTTTTATAATCATTTGAATTACTGTTAGCGTTGAAATTAAAGTAGTTGGACTTGTTATCCAAACTCTTTTTTTATAAGCATATTCTATTATATCTGAGTGATAGGCATTGATCTCAGCAAAAATTGCTTCTGCTGGTAAAAACATAATTGCCTGATTGCTTGTTTCTCCTGGAATAATATATTTTGTACTTATAGCATCGATATGTTTTTTAACATCCGATTTAAATATTTTTTCATAACGTTCTCTTTCAGCTTGAGATATTGTTTTATCTACCATCATTTGATAATTTTCAAGTGGGAATTTTGAATCGATTGCTATTGTACCAAGGGGTTCTGGCGCAAATAATACAGAATCTGCAATATACTTATTACTCATTGTATATTGTATTCTATAGATATTATCATTTTTCTCACCAAAAACACTCGTTAAAATATGTTTTAGGTTTACTTCTCCAAAGATACCACGACTTTTTTTATCTGTTAAAATACTTTGTAAAGATACAATATCAGTGGATAAATTTTCTATCTTCTTTTGTGCTTCATCTATTTTAGAAAGTCTTTCTATTACAGATGTAAATGTTTTATTTGTCTTTTCAAAATTTTCATCAAGTCTTTCATTTACTTTTTCATTTATAATCATTAATCTTTTTTCTACTTGTTCATTTAATTTTGTAAAGTCTTCATTCATATTTCGAGATAAATCTGTTTTAAATTCTCCTAATTCTTTAATCATATTAACTTCTAATTTTCCAAGTCTTTCTGTAATATTACTTTCATTAATATTTTTAAATAATGATATTACTATTAAAATTAGATTTACTACTAAAAGACCTATTATTATATAATCCATATTATACCACCTATTCTATTTTCATTTTCTTACTGACAAATTTTGAGATAAAGAAAGCAACTATGATAAATAACGCTACTATAATTAATGTTTTTATATCAGTAATACTTTCTATCATACTTTTACCAATACATCCCCAAAAAGTTATCATAAATATTTTACCAATTAATAATGAAATTAAAAATTTTCTTTTTCCCATTCCCACTATTCCAGCTGCTATATTGATTAAAAACGCTGGAGTAAAAGGAAGAGCAATTAAAACAACTAAATTAGGAAATTCTATATCTTTCATTTTTTTCATTACTTTTTTTAATTTTTCTTTTTTTACCAATTTGTGAATCCATTTTTTAGATAAATAATTAAATATTAAAAATGATATATAACATCCTAGGCATGTAGCTAACCAAGACATTATAATTCCTATTACTAATCCAAATGCATTAATGTTTAGTGCAACAAAGACCCCTAATGGTAATGCCGGAATAATTGATTCTAAGAGTATTAATAATATTCCAAATATTAATCCACCATGTTGTAATAACAATGTAAAATAATCTACTATGTTGTTTAATACTTCCATACTAATCACCCTAGTATTATTATAGTATAATTATGAATTTTTTAAAAGGAAAAGATAGTATTAATTACTATCTTCAAGGAATGATTTATATCCTCCAATTATATTTGTAACTCTATATCCTTTTTGTGATAAAAATTTACAAACTTTGCTACTAGTTGATCCATAATTACAAAATAAATAGTATTTTTCACCTTTATTTAAGTAATTTTCTGGATTTGTTATTAAGAAGTTTGTTGAAATGTTTTTTGCGTTTTTTATTGTACCTTCTGAAAATTTGTAACTATCTCTTATATCTATTAAATTTATGGATTTTTGATTTAATAATTCAATTAAATCATATGTATCAATATTTTCATACATATACTACACCTCAGTATAATCTATGAAAAAAAAGCAATCTGAATTATAGCAGATTACTTAATTATTTATCTAATTACAAATGGGTTTTTCTTAGTTCCTTTTCCTTTTTGTAACATTGCATCTATTCCTACATGAATAACAGGTCTTACATAGGCTTCTTCTTCAGATGTTTTTGGGAAAATATAATTACTTCCTGATATTACATATACCTTTGAAGATAATTCAGATTTACCATTTGCTAACCAATAACTTGAATCACTTGTTAGATAGTTATAGTTTTGACAAGATGGACTTTCTGTATTTATACAATTTGAATCAAGAGATGCATTTAAGAAATCATATACTGGTAGTAAAGAAATTTTTGTTTTATAAGTTATAGAACACTCACTTGAACCGTTTTTTGAAGTATCAGAACCTGATCTATTTGCAACACATGAATTAAATGAAACAGTTTTAGTTCTATCCTCTTTGGTTAATATTTTAGTTTCTTCGTCAAATATTCCAAGTTTTTCATTTTCTTCATTATTTAGTGTACCACTATATATTTTATCAAGTACAGTTGCCATCGTACTATTTGCATATATATTTATACCATCATTTCCTTCAGCAGCTTCATTATATCTATTATCCCAAACGAAACTATTTACTAAATGATCATCAAGTATTAATACAGCTTCTTTTGATGATGTAATCTTAACAACTCTCCATAAAATATCTGAGTCACTAAATTTTACATAGTTTTTAACTTCAGCACCTCTATAAACATATTCATTATTTAAAGAATACAAACCATATCCTTCTGTAACAATATTTTTTGCATTAATAACTGCATTATAGAACTCTGTTGTTTTGTAGGCTTTTCCACAGTCAATATATGAAGTGTAACTGAATGACTTTGTATCTACTTTTTGTACTATAACTTTTCCAGAACAAGATGTTGTACCTAAATACTTCTCAATTGGTTTCATATATTCATTTTCAGTTAAAATTGAATCATGGATTTCCACAGTTTGGCTATTATCCTTTGGCAATCTATTTTTATTATCTTTGAAGTATGAAATAGCTGCATTCTTCATTATATCTTCAACATCAGCATAATCATAATTCTTCTTTGCAAATAATGAAATAATTAGGCCTATTAATATAATAACAATAAAAATTATAATAATAAGTCCAAATGATTTTATCATTTTTGCTCTAAACTGTTCTTTGGATACTCCTGAAGGTGTTGGTGGTGTTTCTTGTTGTTCTTCATCGTCATCATATCCTGGAACAATTTCGTCTTTTGTTTCTTCTTTTTTTTCTTCTTCATCACTTGTTATTGCATCTTTATTAATGTGATTACCATTTGGTTGTAATGAATTATTCATAATAATACCTCTCTTTTCCTAATTATCAAAAAAATCATCAAAGAAATCGTCATCATCGTCATCATTAAGATCAATATTTTTTTCTATAACCTTATCTTTATGAACTATTTCCGATTCTTTATCTCCTATTACTTCAAGTTTTGAAGATTCCTTTTTCTTTGCTTCTTCTTCCTTGTTTCTTCTTTCTTCTTCTTCTAATTCCGCTATTTTAGCATCTATTTTCTTTACTAATTCATCTACATCAAAATCACTTTCGCTAGATTCTTCTTTTGGTGGCATAATAGGTTCTTTTCTTTCAATTTCTTGTTTCATTGGAAAAGGATTGCTATTCGTTTGCATTTTTGGTAATTGTTGCATTTGATGTTCTGTCTCATCTGCAGCATTCATCATTTCCAATAATTTTTTCTTTTTTTCACCTTTTACAAATTCTTTTATATCAAAAGTATGTACTTTTGTTTTTTGTCTATTAGGATAATTTGCCATAGGATATTTTTTACCCCAATCAATTTTATAATCAGGAGTCATTTTTGTTTTAAATGGTTGTTTTCTCATACGTAAAATAATGGTTTCAAATTGCTTCATACGTTGTAAATCTGACACAGTAACTAATGGAGTTGAAGCTGTTTTATCATCCTTTTTACTTTTGACTTCTCCACACATCTTTGATATTTCTTCTAGAGCAGCAAGCTCTGTACTGATTAAATAAATGATATTTCCACAGTTACCTTTTATAGTTTCTGCATCTTCTTTTCCATAAACTTTATTTAATTGTGCAAAGTTTTGAATAATCATTGTAAATCTAATTTGACGTGATCTTGCGGCAGTTATCATTGTTGTAACATCTTTTAATGGTGGCATGTTAGCAAACTCATCTAATAAGAAATTTGTTCTTACGGGTAGTTTTCCACCACTTTTTTGAGCTACATCTATTAGTGTTTCATATATTTGTTTTAATAAAATTGTAACAAGTGAATGGTATGTCTTTTTTTCATCTTGAATTACAATAAATACAGCTGTTTTTCTTTTACCAATCGATGCTAAATCAATATCACTATAAGAAAGCATTTCACTTAAATTCTCACGTGATGCAAACAACTTAACTTTTTGCTTAAATACAGATAAAATACTACCTTTTGTTTCATTTGGGGCAGTAACTGTACCAAAGGCATTTATTGCAGCAGCACTTCCTGGATCTTTTGAACCAAAATATTCTTTAACATATGTTGATCCTCCAAATTTATCTTCCCCAACTGTACTCATTAAATTAATACTATTTATATTTATTTCTTCTTCTTTTGCATCTTCAAATAATCCTAGTGCAAGTCCTGAAAAATAGTCGGCTGATGTTTTTTCCCAAAATGGATCTGCATTTGCATTTGAATCATCATATAAGATATTTAATGCTAAGTCATCTAATAACTCTATTGCTTTATCTTGTTTTCCACTTTTATATATTTGATATGGTAATGACATTGGATTCCAGGCATTTCCTTTTTGTGGATCACGAAAATTTAACAGTAAGATTTGATATCCTTTTGCTCTTAACATTTCAGCTGTATTTTCATATATCTCACCTTTAGGATCGGTAATAATCATACTTTCACCTTTTTTGGCAAGTATCTTTACAGTTGGTTTTATAATAGTTTGAGTTTTACCACTACCAGTAGCTCCGATTACTAGTGTGTGATATTCACTATCATCTATCCATACTTCTTGATCTTTTAAAATTAATGGTACTCCTGCTACTGAAGATTTTGGTTGTAATGGTGTTACCATTGCTAATTCTGTTTTCATTTCTTTTTCTTTTGCCCAACGACTGTAACCTTTGTCTTTTTTTTCTGTTGTTATTCCAAAACCTTTGTCCATTTCAAAGAATCTTGAACTTACACTTATAATTAATCCAATTAAAGCTAAAACATAGAAAAATAAAGTTGCTGTTATATATTCTGTAGAAAAAGCTGGTAATGGATTTAATCCTGAAAGATATCCATTTGTTGCTAACGAAGATAAATTAATAACACCTAAAGCAACTATATAAAGTAAAAATATAGCAAAAAATGCAAATATCATTAAATCTTCTGAATCAGCTCTAAATTTTAATTTCATAAAGTTACCTTCTCTCTCAAAAATATTATATCATGAACTATTATTTATGTCATTATTTAATCTATACTATAACCGTACTTTGGATCAATCTCTACATTATAATCTGAATCTACCTCTGAATCTTTTCCTTCTTCTACAATTTCGTTTAATTCTTGTTCTTTTTTATATTTCTTCGGATTCATTATTTGTAGATAAGTATATCCTGTATTTTCTGATTTTGTATCATCTGAAACAGAATTTCCCATATAATTAATTATAATTTTGTTATTATTATAGCTTAATTCAAATAATATTTTTGTTTCATCATCTATTGAAAAGTAATAATATTTATTACTATTCACTTCTACTTTTTTTATAAATTTAACAGTACTATATTCACCAAATTTTTTTTCAGCAAGATATTTTCTAATAGTATCTTTTAATTCTTTTTGATCTTCTTCATTAAACTCTGAAAGATATTGGCTTTTGTCTTTTATTTTAATGTTGGCTCCTGCTTTATTTATAATTTGAGAAACTATAATTGCTCCTGAAGATATAATAATTAATATTATAAATGCTATTATATAATTTTTATTTTTTTTATAATCTTTCATATATTTATATCTCCTTTAATATTTTTTATCACCAATTACAATCTTTACTGCATTTTGTTTCCATTCCATCAACCAGCCATTAGTTCCTGGGTTACCATATTTATTATAGTAACTTGTTTCTACTTCAAATTCAATTACACTTATTGCATTACCAGTTCTGTGTCCATATTTTGTTATATTAGAATCACCCAAGCTTTTCGCATCAGCTATTATACAAGGTAGTACTGTACCATCTTTTAGATATACATCTATATAATTACCTGGATTACCAAATGTATTTACGACAGCAACTAAATACCTTCCATCAATTGTAGCAATTCCTTTAGTAATTTTTTTACCTTTGCTCCCCCAAACTTCAGACATTTTCTTTTGAGTTGTACCATTTGACCATCTTCCATAGAATTTATCATATTGAGTAATTGTATATACTTGATTGAAGTTTTGAGGGATTTTAACTTCAGTTCCTGACGTTATTGCTTCTAATGTTGTTGCATCATCCATCGTCACATAATTTGGACTTGCATATCCTGTGCATCCAGGATTAGTGTATACATTATGTGATACTTTATTACTACTATTACCCTCTATTGTTGTAACTTGTCCAGTTGCTTCATCATATTTTTCTACTATACCAATATGACTAATTCCTCGTTCATTTTGTCCTCTTTTCCAGATAATTAAATCTCCCGGTAGGGGCTTATAATCTGAACTTGCAGAATGAAATAATCCCGCGCTAGTAAAAAAATTATAAAACGAATCAACTGCAGCACTATGTAAAATAATACTTGTATCTATTCCTGCTTCATTAGCACACCAAGATACAAATGAAGCACACCATGCTTGCTCTCCTATTCCCATATAGTTTTGATATTTATCACCACTATATTTATCAGGATTGCTATCTTCCAATTGAGATAGTGCTATGTCAACTAATTTACTTCTATCTCCACTACTACCACTCATTTGATGCATTTTACTTTCATGTGATAAAACACCTTTATAATCTTCATCAGGATCGCCTGATCCGTCTTCGTCAGTTCCTCCAACAGCAGCTAATATCACCATTGCACCAATTAAAAAGCCAAAAAAAACAACGCCACCAATTAACATATATTGTTTTAAAGGTGAAAATCCAAATCCCTTACCTAGAATACTACTGAGACCATCAAATGAATTACCTCCAGAAGATGAACTACTTGAATTATCTGATGATGATGAGTTTGAATCAGAACCTCCAAAAGATGGTTTGTTATTTTGACCTGGCATTTTTGGAAGTCCTGGCATTCCACTAGCACCACTTGATGTTCCTGATGGACTTGCTCCTTTTACTGCTCCAACACTTGTGGCAGCATTTGCAGCACCTCCGGCAGCAGATCCTGCTGCAGATGATGCCGATGTCATCGAAAGGGCTTTATCAGCAACATCAAGTCCCCCTGATTTATCTAGTTTTTTTGTTGCTTTTGACAAGCCTGGTACTTTATCTAAAATATCAGCACCTTTGTTTAAAATTGCATCTCCAGCCTTTGTTTGAGCAAGTTTATCAACAACAGCTCCACCTTGACCAGCAGTGAAATAATCTGCTGCTGCTTTTGCAGCTACTTTCGCAGTTTTCTTATTTGCTTCATGGCCTTTTTCTTTTTCTTCTTGTCTTTTCGCAGTATAAGAATCCTGTTCTTGAGCTTGATTTTTTTCCTGTTCAGGTTGTTTTTTTGGCATTGATATCACCTACTTCTGTTTGAAAACTATAGTCCTCCTCCGCTACCAAATGAGTCTAATTCTTGTTTAGTAACAGCTACATTTATTCTCATACGTCTATTTCCACATACAAACAATGCTTCACCTTGAGAATATCTTTTTATACTTTCTTTTTCACTTTCATTCAAATCTATTAACAAACTCAAATCTTCTACAGCTTGTTTTTTCAATCCCATTATTAAATAATAAGATGCATTATCAAATATTGCTTTTCCTTGTGTTATAACTGCTTGTGCAGCAAAATCACTTGGCTGTTGTGTAATTATTATTGTACCTGTATTATACTTACGTGCACGTCTTTGAACTTGAGCTAAAAAATCAGCTCCAAGAGTATTTTGTTCACCTAATAATACATGAGCTTCATCTACCATTAATACTGTATCAACTGATGAATCAAGACATAATCCCCACGCATATTTTAAAACACTAAAGAATAAAGCGTTTTTTACATTAGAATCACTATTCATTAATTCTTTTATGTTAAAGACCATAAAATCACTATTACCATTTATTGTAGTATGACCATCAAAGTAAAACTTTAATTCTTTAACTATTGGTCTAACTTTTAATTCAAGTCTTTCCATTATATCTCTTTCCTGAGTTTGTTCAGTCATCGACATAAGTCTTCCTTTGATTGTTGCATATACATCACTAAATATAGGATAATCAGCTGATGTAAATCCTGAAAAATCAGTATCAAAATCTATTCCAAAACGTTTATAAGTATCTTGAACAATTTCTGAAAACATAGTAAGAACATCTTCTTCAATTGATGGATCATAATATTTCATAAAAGCCTTTAAAAATTGTAATGTTCTTGTAAGTACTGTATATCCTAAACCTTGTTTTATTTCCTCTTCATCTGCATCTATTACTACTTCAAGAGGATTTATAAGGCCAAAATCTCCACCTTTTCCAATATCAACTTGATCTCCACCAAATGTTTTAGTAATTTCAGTAAGTTCATTTTCAGGATCAATTGCTACTATCTGACATTTATTTCTAATATGTGTTCTAAGCATTAATTTTGCAGCTGTTGATTTTCCAGATCCAGATGTACCTAAAATAATCATATTAGCATTATTTCTATTATTTTCTTTTCTAATTTTATATAAAAACTGATTGAATAATATAATTCCTCCAGAGAAGTCTACACCTAGTAATGTAGATAATCCTGGATCTTTTATACTATCAAAAATAAATGGGTACATTGCTGCTATTGTTACTGATGGAATAGGTGTTCCAATTCTTTCTTCAACATCCTGTGATGGGAATATTGGTAAGATTGATTTTAATACTTTTTCTTGTTCAAATCTTAATGAAATTGCTTTTAATTCCATAGCATCTAAATAGTTCTTTACATTTACTTTTTTCATTTCCAAATCTTCTTTTGTATCTGCTGTAATCATAATGTGCATTTGAAAATCAAATATACGAGCTTGTGATGCTGCTAACATTGAAATGAAATATTCAAGACTTTCTGCATCTTGTCTTATTCTTTCTTTCATTGTTTGATCATTTTCTTTTGTATATCTCTCTTTTAAATCAGCAACTTGTTTATTTAACATTTTTGAAACCATACTAAATGGAACAGGAATGTGTTTTGCAACTACTTTTATTCCAGACATACTTGTTAATGTTGATAAGTATCCAGGTTGAATATATCTTGGATATGATACAACAGTTAATATCGTTGCATATTTATCACTAATGAAAAAATCACTAGGATGAAAACTTAATCCTTTTGGAGCTAATTGTCCTCTTAAACTTATACTCATACAGGCATCACCGTCCCAAATTCTGTTGATTTTCCACCATTTAAGAAATTATCTAAAACAACTCTTAAATCATCATTACTTACTTGTGAAGAATTTAATCCACATGTAGCAAGTCCGTTTATCAACAATCTTATTTTCTTTTGTAATTTATCATCATCCTTTTCTTTAAACATAATATAGTATTCTGTATCAACTATATTATTATTTATAAAAGTTTGACCTTTTTCTATATCTTGCAATATTAATTTTCTAATAGCAGGTGTTTGTGTATTGTTTAACTCTAATTGAAGTTGTGACATATATACAGATATATCAACTGGTCTATCTGCAACTACAAGCCAAAATTCAAAATCAATCATATTATAAAAATTTTTTAAACTGATTAAAACATTTTGTTGCGAATTATTATCAAGTATAAAAATATTTTTAGGAGTTATTTTTACTCCTGTTACTTTATTATTTCTATATGTAATTATTGTTCCATTTTCTATTGCACGTACTGGTAACCAGTCTTCACTTGATCTATTTCCTATGCTTTTGTTTTTTGATGCCAATTTCAATACACCATCCTTTCCATTTAAAATCCCTTTGATTTGTAAAGAATTCTATTAATTCTGAAATAACATTTAACATATTATGATAATAAGGAATTGGTACTACCAGAAACCCTGTAATCAGAGCCGGTAGTAATATTATAATTGTCATAACAGTTGAAGTCATTGGCATTATTATCATAAATAATACACTTATTAATACTCCTGATGTAAATAATATCAAATCGAAAGGTCTAAACATTCCAAGTATTAATTGACCTTTTTTTGTATTTGCTGGAATTAAAAAATCATTCATTTAGTATCACACCCTTTTTATTTTTTGCCCACATATAAATCGTTCTTTTCTTGAAGAGCTTTTTCTCGTTTTTTGTTTGTTATTTCTATGCCTAAGTTATCAACGCCTCCAGTAACAGAATCTCTTCCATCAACTCTAATTTTGCCTTGACTTTTAACCTCAATATCTTGAACTAAATTAACTAACACAGCATCTTTTTGGTTACCTGCAACAATTTCTTTAATATAATCATCTTCATTATTCTTCAATAAATAACCATACTGCATATTAGCTTGTTCCATTGATATTTCACGTATTTTACCGTTAGTATTTGCAAATCTAACATTAGCTTCACCACGTGCTGCTGCTGCTTCTTTCGCTGCCATAAATGATTTGTAATTAACATCACCAATATCATGTCCATTATTATCTTTTTGGATTCCAAGGACTCCTTTAGTCCAATTCTGTTTAACCATTTCACCGCTAGCTCTCTTTTTAATTGCTTCCAAACCACTTCTTTGAGAGTCTAGATTTTCTATCTCTCTTGCTAAAATAGAACTTGAACTTTCTCCTCTTAATAAACTATCAATCGTCGATTTTGCTCGTCCTCCCGCTGTTGATCCTGCATAGCCTGCTGCTAATACCTTGGCATTTCTTTCTTTCATAGCCTGAGTTGTGTTTCCAAAAATATGATCTTTAGCAGATGTAGATGCATCTAGACCTGTTTTCATTCCACCCATTGCTCCTAATAATCCTGAACCAACATTTCTAATTCCTTGTTCGGGGTGTACTTCTTTCCTTGCTTTATAATTAGCTCTTGCAGAACCAACAGCACCTAATGTGGCGGCTCCAACACCTGCAATTTTTCCCAATCCACTAAACAATCCAGAGCCACCTTCTGATTTTATTCCTAGGGCATCTTTTATAAATTTTGGTGCTTGTTTAGCAAAAAAGAATGCTCCCATTATTATAAATATTGTTGAAATAATTCCTATTAATCCATCAAAGATTGGTAGATCTAATCCATTGGTAATAATGTCCTCAACCATAAACATAATTAAATAAACAATTGCTAATCTCAAAAATAAATCAATATAAGTTGATGTCAAAGCTTTTATCCATGATGAGAAAGCCCCATCTGTTGTCGACTTAGGATCTACATAGCTAATTATTGGTATTGGCGCAATTAATCTTAAAATTGCAAGTTTAATTGCTCTTATTGCAACTTCGACACAATATCCAAATAATACAACTGTCAAGAACCCACCACATATTGTAGAAATTATGGGTGTGTACGCAAATACATAATTATCCTGATTCCCATCACCACTTGGTCCGTCACACCATTCATTAATATTATCTAAAACATCACCAACTGTAGCATTTTCTTTTGAATAATTATTTACTACTTCTATATCACTTCTGTTATCATCTCCATCTGTTGTGTTTGATAGAGTGCATATTAAATTTTCTTCAATCAAATTACCATCTTCATCAAATGCTCCATCACTTGTTGCATTTTCTTTTAAATTAATTCTTACGAATCCTTTTAAGACAAATGCTGCTAAGCTCGTTGCATTTTCTTCACCATCTATATTTGATCCAGTTCCAGAATCGGTTGATTCGTTACCCAAAATCAGTTTGCCCAGTACATTCGTTTTTAATACTCTTGATTGAAATGAATAAAGTGTTCCAAAAAGCAATCCGCTTTCATTTAAATAGGCATTGTATGTTCCTTCTTCTGCTGGTATATTAAGAGGAATAATTGAAACAAATAATACCAACATAATTAGAATTCTTGTTATTATCTGTCCTAATCCATTATTTTTATCTGTTAAATTATCAGGATTAACAACTGTTTGAAGTAATGACATACATAGTTTAAAAATCATAAATACTCCAATAATTAGTTGAACTCTACTGTAAAAGTTTTTGATTGTTTCAGTTGAAAAAACTGTTGTATCAGCAATATTAAATAATATTTGATAAATTAAAATTAAAAGTGAATAAACCACTCTATCTAATACTGCCAAAAAGGAACGAATTATATCCATCCACCAATGTGTTACACTATAATCTGATTCCATCCCAAAACCTATTTGAAACATTTATCTTCACCTCTTTTCATTCAACTATTTTAATCCACATATCGCATTATTACTTGTAAATCCAAAAAGACCTAATAAAATTTCTGTTAACATTGGTACAAAAAACAATAATACAGCTGCAACCATTCTTTTCAAAAATTTTGATTGTGCTTTTTTCATACTATCATCATCTGATGTAACAATAGCTTTAGCAAAATCAATACTACTTAAAATTATTGCTAAAGTTGGTCCTAAAATTTTTATATAATTTAATATTTTTTGTACAAGCCAAGCAACAGATTTTTCGTCTTGTACATCGCCCAAAATTGTCTTGCATTCGCTTATATCTCCTAATTTTGTTCCAACTTGAAAAAAATTATCTATATTTTTTGCTTTTACTTCATTAGGAATTATAATGCTTCCTAATAAAAGTAATAATAACACTATATATATACTTTTTTTTGCCATTATATACACGTCCTTACTTTACAATATATCAATATAATTGTAGCATAAAAAAAAAGAAATAGCAATTTATTATTACCATTTCTTCTTACTATATTTTTCTTTTATCCTGCTGCTTTCCAACAAGCTTTCCAACTGTTATATCCAGTAACATTACTATCTTCTGCATTTGATAATAATCCCATTAGAATAGTTACTAATGTTACCATAAAGAATATTGCTATTGCATAAATGCAACGTTTAACAAGTCTTCCTTGTGCAGCTTTTACTTCTTTTTCATCACTTGAGATAACAGCTTTTCCTAAATCAATAGTACCCATTACAATTAAAATAATTGGTATACCAATTTGAATTATAGGGAAAACTCCTTTTCTAATTATTTTTACGATTGGTAATAATCCTTCGCAATCACTTGACGCTCCTATTTGAAATAAATTTGACATAACTAACCTCTCCTTCGTTACTTTAATTTTACATTATATTTTATATAAATGTCAATAGATTATTCATTACTTGACATTAATGTTTAAATAATCCAAATATCTTATTGCTATCTTCTTTTTTTGCAGCAGTTCCATTCCCTATTCCAATTCTTGAAAGTAAATCCGTTAATATTGCATTCTTCTTTCTTTCATCGAGTGGAGGTAAATTAAAAAATACTTTAGAATTTGCTTCATATTCAAACTCTGTAATATCTTTATTATTTAATAAACTTTTATTTAAAATGATTTTTTTACCATTTAATTTATCAAATATTTTTCTGTTTTTTCTAATTAATTTATTTAACATTATTGAACTCGGTTCAATTAAATATAAGACATCATCGCAAAACGATTCATCATTATTGTCATTCAAATCAATCAATATAATCTTTGCATTAGCGATTTCTCTTATTTTCATTTCTACTTCTCTATCGTTTGTTGAAATCATATTTTTTTCATTAAATGAAAAAAAATCATTTTTATTAATTTCTACGGCATAAACTAATTCACCATATATAGTTGACAGTTCTTTTTTTAACATATAAATAAGGGTAGTTGCTCCCGCATGATCAGTAATATTTTTAATTCCTAGCACCTTAATTCCACTTGAATTTACTCTATTTGAAACCTCAGTTGATAATGTACTTAATTGTTGTATTTTAGCAACATCTTTATAACTATTAGGTCTTTCAATTAATTGCTTAATTGCATTAACATTGTTAGTAAAATTATAAATTCCCATTGAAATTATACTGGATAAATAATTTGCTGATGAACAAACATCATCTGTTAAAACAAGAATTAATTTACTTTCTCCTAACCCAATTGCCAATTTTTGAATTGTTTCCAAATTACGAAAATTTTTAATTGATGTTACATCCAATATCATTTTGTCATAGAAGAAATCTTTGAACATAGCAACTAATTCATCTGCTTCATATTCACCAGTAACACTTTTGATTACATCTATATCTAAATTAGATAAAACACTACTTTTTTCATTAGCTACTATTACATTCAAAATATATCACTCCTTATCTACAATTTTTGAAACTACTACTGTTATCTTCATATAGGGTAATAGTATCACCTGAAACCCTTAGTACCTTTAAAAAAGGTAAAATTTTATTTATTATCGGAACATCAATACTAACTGCGGTTGTTACTTTAAAATATCCTGTTTTTATATCAGTAATATCTCCACTTCCTTTAGATGTAGTATCAATCCAAGAAATACAATATCCATCCTTACAAACATAGCACTTATCATCTTTATCCAATTGAGGATTATATGCACTATAACCAAATTTTTTAATATAATCATTTATTTCGTATTCCGCATCCATACTAAAAGATCCATGTTGTTCAAGAATAGTAATAATTTTATTCTTAACTCTAAAAGCTTTATTGTAACTTACTGAAAAAGCTAAGTATCCACTAACAACCAACATAAAGATTGCTATAGTCATAATGTTTACTACTCCACCTATCGAATCTCTCATATAATTCTACTCCTTTAAAAATAATTCCAATTACTAATATTTTTATTTTATATTCTATTGAACTGTTGATGTATTAATATTTTCCCATTGTTGATTAACAGATTTAGAGATAGCTGGCCATAATACTACTGTAAAAAATGCTATAACAGCTGCAATCGCAATTAATGTAATAACAGTTAGGTTTAATTCTCCAGTTGCTGCTTTCATTAAACATACACATCCTTTCTTATTATATTTTTATTATATCAATTTTTTTAATATTTAACAATATTAAATTACATATTAAACATCATTAACATTGCAACTAAAATTAATAACATAACCCCAACACCTGTACAAACTAGCATAACCATTGTTAAACTTTCCATGTGTCCTAGTCTTTCTTTATATTTAATTTCTCTCGCTTTATTTTGTAAGCTTGATACAGTTCTTGAGAACATCATTAATCTTTCTTGTTTTCTCTCTTGTGAACCAACTCCTAGACGATATAAAAGTCTCATCATTCTCATTGAATCACGAACTGGGTAAGTATTTGCAAATTCCATATATGGATCTACACTTGAGTCTCCAGCGTTAACTCTTTCAATTATTTTTCTAAGTCCAGGTTTAAATATGTCTGGTGCATCATCTATTGATTTACCAAGAGCAACTGGAACGGTATAATGTTGAATTAAAATTTCCAAACTCTTTAAATAATACGGTAACATAACATCTATTTCATGTAAATGTCTTTTATAATTTGATTTTAGTGAAGAATAAGATGATTTAAATATAACTGCTGCAACAACAATTCCTAGTATTACATTTTTAAAAGAAAATTCATTCAAAAATAATACTGAAAAAAGAACTCCACATATAAGAGCATTCATTATTCTTTTTCTAAATAGAATGTCTGGATCAACATCTTCACCATATTTTGCATAAACATAAAAATCATAATCACTTTCTCTAATTAATTCAAAATATTTTTCATTATCTGCTATAAATTTTTTTCCATCTACTGTTTTATTATAAAATAATATAAATATCAGAATCGCACATACTATAATTATTTCCATTATTCAGCACCTACATTCTCATTATAATATTTTTCACCTTTTAAAAGAAAGATACTATTTACAATCAAAACAGCATGTAATAGCAATTTTATATACCATATACTTAATAATTGTAAATATGCTTCTGCACCCAATAAGTATTGAACTGTCATTACCATTAAATATAACATAATACCAAATTGTAAGAATTGCTTATGAAATGTATTACGATCAATTCTATCTCTATATACACTTTCAACAAGCATATCTATATCAAGTTGCATATTTTCCAAACTGTCCATTGAGTTTTGGGCACCTTCTTTTGTTATTTGTAAGAATAATTGATGCATATTTTTTACAATATAATAAGGATATAAATTACTCATATAAGATAGTGCCTCATCAATACTACCATTTTGATAAGCTAGTTCAATCATATGATTTACATCTGTCTTTACTGGATCTTCCAATATTCCAGAATTCCTAACCCCTTCTAATGCCTTAACAAAGGATTGAGTTGTGGAAAATTCCATAATTGTATTGGATGTATATACTTGAATTTGTTCAAATAAAAATTCACTATATATTTTTTTACATCTTAAATATGAAAGATATGGAATTACCATTATTACAGCAATGATATATACAATTGAAATTGGAATACTATAAAAATACATATAAGTAATTATAGCGGTAACACCAGAAAATAATAATACTTGCGTTGTATATTGTCTAATAGTAAATTCTTTTCCTAATTGTTTTGTTTTTTCCCTAACTACTTTAAATGAATAAGGAGCAAATTTTTCATACATTGATCCTACTTGTGTAGTAATAAATTTACTTACATTTTCTCCCTGATAATTTCTATATAACATTACTACTATTGCTATTAACAGTAAAAGAAA
>CAZYZU010000005.1:0-7851 GCA_964652065.1 uncultured Muribaculaceae bacterium | reverse complement strand
GTATGAGTTTGTGGAACATTATCATCATCAACATAAAATTCTGTAACTTCATCTATTTCACGATGAAATTTACCATATTCTTTACTATAATAAGCCTTAATGTGTACACCTAATTGAATATAACGATATATTGTTGTTAAAAATTGATTAACATCCAAATCTGTTTCCATCAAACTATATAAACGATATGGAATAGCACTTGCTTTATCAGCATGAATTGTTGATAAAATGTTATGTCCAGAAGATATCGAGTTTCTAACAGCACTAACTGCTTCAGCACTACGAACCTCTGATAATAAAATCCATTTTGGATTTTGTCTCATACATGTAACCAATACTTCTGAATAACTTGCAACATTATTTGTTTTCATTGCTACGATATCACGTTCTGGAAAGATCTTATCCAAATGCAATTCCAGTGTATCTTCAATTGTTATTATTTTTTCATCTTTTTTTGTATGACTTGCTAAATATTTAACAAATTCTGTTTTACCTGAACCGGTTTCTCCACAAACAATTATATTGCAATGTGCTTCAACGCATTTTACTAAAATATCATGTATATCCTGAGTAAAATATGATTCCTGTAATAATTTTTCTTTTTTCAATCTTATTTTTGCTGGTGTTTTACGAATAACACATGCAATACCATTAGTTGCAATTGATTGATGTACAAAGTTAAGACGTAGTTCTGTTGATTCAGCATCTAGGAAAGGTTTAGCATTATTAAACGTTGTTCCCATAACGTTAGAACACTGAAATGCTAACTTCTCCATAAATTCTGCTGTTACTCCTGGCACTTCAATTCTTTGAGAGCCTTGAGTTAATGAACGTGTCCAAATCTGTCCACGATTACAAAACGAAATATCTGTTATATCATCATTATCAAGTAATGGTTTTAATGGTCCAAAATCAAGTTTGTCAAAAACATTCTCGTTCATTTAACCCACTGCCTTCCCTTTTATAAATTTATTCTTTTTATTCTTCTGTAAATACTGTTACTCTATTAATAAAGTCTTGTAATTCTGTACTACTAAGTTTTAATTGTCCTGGATCATCCTTAAGACTTTCATCAGTTGGCACTGGTATTAATGTAGTATCATACGCTCTTAAATATCCCGCTTTCTTTAATAGGATATAGTAATCTTGAGGAACTGCAAATATTATTTGAGATGGAGTTCCTTTTTCATCAAGATTTGCAAAAACATCTTTTCCAGAGCTATCTAATACTGCAAGCACTTTTACATTTTGTAATAGTTTACCTACCATAATTTTATCTGTACTAGTTATTGTTTCTCCTTCGGCAATTGCATTAATTGCTTTTAAATACACATCAATATAATTTCCTGGATATATTGAGTTACCATATGTAGTAGCTGTATCAACATCTAAATAATATAATACATATCCACTCGGATAGTCATAAATAATTGAATCAGGTAATTGATCTTTTGTTACAACTGATCTTCTATAAAATAAACTACCTTCTGGTATAACACTATCTGCATTTGCATATTTATCAATTACATCACTTGTATTTGTAAATGCAAATCCATCCGCTACTGTTTCACTTGATACATTTTTAACTCCTATCATTGAATCAGTTATTTGTGTACCTGGTGATATAGTTTCTTTAGCATAAGGTACAGATACTGGAGTTATTGCTTTATTTACTTTTGAATTATATCCAAGATATAAAACAACAACAGCTAGAATAACTCCTAATATTGTAACTGTGTTTTTATTTGATAAGAATTTTTTTAAACCTACACTTAAATTTCCCATTTTACTCTTCCTTTCTATTAATCAGCCTGCGTTTTATACTGAGTTGCGATTGGATCATTTTTATTATTTGACATTAATATAGCATCAATTTGAGTAACTATATCTTGATTTTCTTCGCCATTAGGACTAAGACTTATATTTTTTGAAACAACCTTAACACTAACTTTTGGCGGTACTTCATTAATATCATACATACTAATATTATATTTTCTTGATGATGCGTCTTTTACTGCATTTGCGAATCTAAGGATGAAGCTTTCAGCAAACTTCTCCTTATCAATTCTCAATGTTCCATTTTTTCTATAATATGTTTTATCTACAGCATCAGTCATTGATGCTTGAGCAGTCTCTTTTAAAATATAATAATCTAATTCTGTTCCTGTTGAATAATTTTGGATAAGGTTAATAGCGGCTAAAGCTATAATACTTAGTAAAATTATACCAACTGTTAAATATGCTTTATTCATTTATCTTCACCTCTCCTAACTATTATTAATACCTGCAGTTGCTCTTTTTTTCATTGATCCATTTCGTTCTAATTTCGTTAATATATCGCTTTTATATACAGTAAGATCTGGAATTCCTTCAACCGTTTTAATTGCATTATCATCAAATCCATTATAAGAACTATACGTTCTATTTTTATTCTCATTTCTAATATTACTTAAATCTTCATCTGTCAATTCAAAATAATAATCAAAACTGTTTTTATCATTATCATCATATTTCTCATTTTTTAAAGTGCTTAAATATTCTTCTGGATTTATTGCGTATGACTGTGCTTCAGCACTTGTATTAGTTATATTTTTTATTTGAGCAGCACTTGTCCAATTGTATCCTAATTTACCACTCTTTCCTTTTAAATTGTTTTCTGCATTTTGTAAATTAATTATTTTAAAACTATAATTATTAATTTTTGTATTTTCATCAGATGGCTCTGTAGAAGGTCCAGTTTTGTTATATAGACCATAGAAACAACTAAATGATACATCCCAATAATACTTACCAAATTGTTTAATACTAGAATTTATATTATATTCATTGGCTTTTGCTGTTCCTGTTCCTTCCATTTTCCATTTCCACCAATCAGCATTAACATCTTCTGAATCGTATGCTGTACAGAAATATTGATCTTTTGCATAATATGTCTTATCAGTTGTTTTATCAAAATATGTAACACTACCAGTTTTTAAATTTATCCAACTACCTGGGAATGTTATTGTTGTCTTATGATGAGGTGAAGGTGTTCTTCTATCATAACAATATCCTAATATACTTTTTCCGGATGTATCACCATCTTCAGGAACAAACATTGTTAATGATCCACCATTTTCTGTTGTACCATCAGTAGTTACTGTTGTACTTGTACTATTTCCTTCAGTTGATGATGTAGTTGCTCCTGTTGAAGGTGCGACATTGTTTGAAGCATTATTCGTTACTGTTGTTGTTTTGTCTTTTCGCTTATTATCAATACTTATTTCAAACTCAGCTTTTTGTGATTCTGAGTTACATTTTGCTTGACTATTACATTCCTTTAAATCAGATATTATTTTCTTTATTTCCTTTGTATTATTGTAATAATCTTGGTAGTCTTTATCAGACATTATATCTGTTGACTCACATCCAGAAAAGCCACATTTTTCAGGACATTGATACTGATCATTGTATTGTCTTTTTGTTCCATTGTCTTTAAAGATGTATTTTCTCTTATGATTGTCTGTTTTATCATTTTTACCATTTGATTTTCCAAGTAAATCATACATTGTTTGTGTTGCAGTCGCAATATCTCTAAAATAGAATGGTGCAGCTCTACCAACATTCATCGCAATATTGCTCGGTGTGTCTGATGCAACTCCATCAAAATCTGTAATCGAAGAATCTTTATGCCATGATATTGGCTTATCACAATTGTTTTCATCATAGGCATCTGTTCCCTCTTCAACACCAACACAAGAACTTCTATATTTATAATGTCCTCCAGGATAAAGCAATTTGCTTGCTTGATAATATGCTGCACATTTTTCAATTGTTGCACTGCTTGCATTTTTTAAATTATCTGTAGAACAAGCTTTATTTGTTTCATTATAATAATCTTCTTTTGCGTTATATTTTGATGAAAATGATAGTTTCATAATATCATTACTATTAGATTCTACTGCATTTGTTTTAGTTGTTTCATTATTACTATTATTACTACTTGAATATATTTTTTTATAACATTTATTAATACAGCTTTGTGAATATTCTCCATTATCACAATCAGCAATACATTGATCAAACTCATCATTTGGTCCGGCCTGTGTATTTGAATCATCATTTTCACATACTGGTGTTGGTGAACATGTTGTCGGAGTATTAACGAGGTTCTGCAATTCATCTGTATGGATATCAACCCCACATTTTGTTTCACTTTCAACTGTAACTTTATATTGAAAACATAAACCTGATTTTACTGCAACTGGTGGTGAATATCTAACTTTTAATGTTTCATAACATTCAATATCACAATATTTATTATCTATTTTTGATACTGCAAATTGTTTTTTTTCTCCTTTTGTTGTTTCATCTGCACTACATTGTAAAGCAATTCCGTTTTCTCCGGCATCTACCTTTTTTGTTGTTGAATCAACCTTATATTCTACCCAATTTGCATCTGCTCGTAAATTCTTTATTTCATTATCTACTACATTAAAGGCAATATATTCTCCAGAAGCAACTTTTGTTTCAAGATCATTTTTCTCTTTAAAAACACTAAGTAAATCATTTCTAATTGTTCTAATTGTTGAATCCTTTAGTATAAAATCTACTGAATTTTGTGAACAGTAATCAAAAGAATTTTGAAAGAATTCTCTCCATTTTCCTAAATCACTCTGTTTAACTGATAGATTATTATCTATCTTTCCAGCTTTTGAAACATATTTTCCTTCATATGCATACTTACATTCATCATTGTAATCATTAGTTGAGCCTCCCCAATATTTTTTTATGTTTGTTACATATGATGCTTCATCGGGATTTTCAACAAAAACACTCGAAGCTGTACCATTTAATGATAAATCTTCTTGACTGTTTCCACTTTTACTTCCAACGACACAAGCCTTACTTGCATCCCAACTATCGGTTACTTTTTTTGTAACATTCTCAGAATGATTTGCAAAACTAATTGAATTAAAGTTAGCATATGTCTTATTATCATTATTTTCAGTATTTCCATCATTGTTTCCTTTTAACATTACTAGCACTAGCATTTCATGTCCTGCATCAACTTCTATTTCATATTTATTATCAGGATCTGTTGATGCATTCCAATTAATTGCTGATGTGTCAACATCTTCTTCACCTTTTAATTTAGAAAGTTTTCCATACTCAGCATCAAATGTTTTAATTTTATAATAACCATTTTTTGCCTTTATTGTGATTTTTCTTTTTTTAACAGTTTTATATGGTTCGTGCGTATTTCTATCATATCCAGCTTCTAAACTATATTTTCCAACGCTTATTTTTACATTATAATTACACGCTGTTCCTGCCTTCGAAGATACACTACTTGTTTTTTTTGCATTAGCTACTTGAGGCATTCCAATTATACATAATGAAAAAATAAATACTATTAAAATTCTTTTTTTCATATTATTCATCTCCTTTTAATCTATTAAATATTTTCTTATATTCTTTAGATTTTGATACTTTATAGTTTTTTACTTTTTCATTTTTTCTAACTTTTCTAGCATCTACGACAAATGAGTAATTCTTATCTCCAAAAAAGCGTGTACAGGTTACCAAAGTTAATAAAGTATCATTTTCATTCATATCAACATCGAAATTATATATACTCTTTTCTTTAGCATTATTTATGTATTTTTTTGTTTTTTCTGAATTTGGAAAACTATTTTCATATTCATAATTACTTTCCTCTTGAAACGAAACACTATAAATTTTATATAAATAATTTTTATTATTAAATGTATATTCGATATATTTATTTTTTTTAACAAAATCATAATATACAAAATTCATAAGTTGTTCAAATCTTTTATGATTTTCGTTATTAATTAACGGTTTTGATGATACGTTTAACATATTATGAGAAAATATTGTTGTTATTTTTTGTAATTTATTTAGTTTATACTTATTCCAAGCAAAATTATATGATGGATCTGTCAAATCTGATTCACCATTATTATATATAATTGGTAAATCAATATTTGTAGTTCCTTGGACTCTTATCCATCCAATTACATTATAACCATTCATTTTTGTTGTTTTTATTTTTTTTGTTCTATCTTCTATCTTATAATAATCACAAAACAATATACTTTGTATTTTAAACAAAATTAGAAAAAGTATAATTATTCCAACAATTATATAGACACCCTTAATTTTTCTCATAACTTAAAACCTACTTTACTATTTTATATGGGTCTGTTTGATTTCCACTTCCTGATTTAACTTTTACTTTTTCATTTAAATACCCAACAACTTTTGCGTTTTTAACATCATTGTATTCAGTTGATGTCGCTATTAAATTTCCATCATAATTTTTATAATAATTTTGGTTGTTCTTACTCGAGTATTCTACATACCAATAGCTACTAACTCCATCAGTTTCATTTGAAAATAATTCATACATACTTGGTATTGACAATACTAAATTGTATTCTTTTTTACCTGTTTTTTTACCATATCCAACTTCTTTTTGATATGTTTTTATTTCTATTTTCTTTTTAACAAAATAACTTGTATTAACATATTTAGATGCATTATTGATTATTTTATATCCAATATTTGATGATACATTTGGGCTATATTTTCTAGATTTTATAGTATCAAATTCCAAATAGTATTTATCAATGTCAGTTTTAAGAACATCGTCCATTATTATTTTTGTTGTATTATCAGATTCTTTTGCTATAATTCTCCAATTATATCCAGAATAATTAATATATTCACCAACTTTAGCCTCTGATATTTTTTCTCCTGCTACTACATTTTTCTTTTGTTCTTTTAATATATATGGATTAACTTGTGAACCATCGCCATTTGTAATGGTAATATCTTTTTGTAGGTTTATTGCAGGCTTTATATCTATATTTTTTGTTTTAGTTTCTTTATGAAACTCATTTCCATTTACATACCATACTTTTTTTGATGAAGTATTATTTACTATTGTTTTATCTATTTCTGTTTTGTTATTTGAATCTTTTGAATTATTAACATCAACTACAGATATAAGTCCAATCGGTTTCTTTTTAGAAAAACTATTACATTTTTTATATGAATTAGGACTCTTTATCTCATCATTGCACCATTTACTATCAACTATATATTTTTTTAAAGAATCACTTAATTTATTGTAAAAATATTCATTTAACCATGAATCAGCACTATCATAATTTATATATGCTAAACTTTCAGCTGAAATAATTTTTACTGTATCATCATCATTGATGCCTATTATTTTAAATAATATTCCATCTAACTTTATATAATTATCATCATGATATCCTTTATAAACATTTGTTTTATCAGTTGCTTTTTTTACTATATTGTTAAGTGTTTGAATTACATTTACTTTTCTTATTTTTATTGTTTCATTATTAAAACTATCTTTTATTTTGTAAGTAACTTCATATGTTCCATTTTTATTTGTATTTACCTTTGAAGTATCTATTGTTACTTTCTTTATATCAATTTTACCATCAGTATTGTCGATTACACTTTCAATTCCAGCATCTTTATATTTATCGCCTTTATAAATTGTAACTTCTTCTTCACCTTTTAAATTTATAGTAGGTCCATCATGATCAATATTTGAAGAAAATACTCCACATTTTAAGTAGACATAATATTTATATTCTCCATTTTCTTTTTTTACTTTTACCCAAGATGCTTTTGAATCACATAATTTTGAACTATATGGAGCTTTTAAATCTGAACTTATAAAATCTTTTTCATATAGTTTTTGGAGCGCTACTGTAGAAATTTTTTCGCCAGTAGGTAAAAGCTTTGGGCTTATTTCATAATATCTTTCAGCTGCCTCTAAAACTTTCTTTTCCATATTATTAA
>CAZYZU010000004.1:0-31755 GCA_964652065.1 uncultured Muribaculaceae bacterium | reverse complement strand
CTTGGAATTAAAATGAGAGAATTGACTTTATCAACCTTAATAAGCTGTTATCAAGTAATGCTTCCTAAAGCATTAAAAGCTAAACAAGGAACCAAAATAAATAAAAAGTATGATTCATATTATAGATTAGTAGAAAATAAAGATATAAAGCTTAATAAAACTCAACAAGAAATAATTAATAAATTTAGTGAAAAAGACTTAATAAAAAGAGAAGAGTTATTAAAAATATCTCCATCAAGCCTAAAAACATTATTAAAAAACCATGTTTTAAAAGAAGAAAAGTTGGAACACTATAGATTAGAATATAATAATAAAAGTGATAATATAAAAAAATTAAGTGAAGATCAAGAAAAAATTGTATCAAAAGTAAATATTAATGAATATGATACTTATCTTATACATGGAGTTACTGGTAGTGGAAAAACTGAAGTATATATTAAATTAATTTCTAAAGTAATAGAAAATAATAAAACAGCAATTGTTTTAGTTCCAGAAATATCACTAACTCCACAAATGGTAAATCGTTTCTCTGAAGTTTTTGGAAACAAAATTGCAGCTCTTCATTCAGCTTTATCAGAAGGAGAAAAATATGATGAATGGAGAAAAATTAATAGAGGAGAAGCTTCAATTGTAATAGGAGCTAGAAGTGCCATATTTGCGCCCCTTAACAATCTAGGAATAATTATTATAGATGAAGAACATAGTGACTCTTATAAACAAGATTCTAATCCTAGATATAACGCTAAAGATATTGCTATAATAAGAGGAAAAACCAATAACTGTCCAGTTGTAATGGGAAGTGCAACGCCCTCACTTGAGTCATATGCACGAGCAAAAAAAGGTGTTTATAAACTATTAGAACTTCCAAATAGAATTAATGGAAAAGAATTACCTAAAGTTAATATTATAGATATGAATAATGAAATAAAAAAAGGAAATTATCACTTCTCTGATTTATTATTAAATTCAATCAAAGAAACTTTAGAAAGACATGAACAAATAATACTTTTATTAAATAGAAGAGGATATTCCTCGTTTATAACTTGTAAAAATTGTGGATATACTTCTAAATGCCCAAACTGTGATATAACCCTAACTTATCATAAAACATCAAATACTCTTAGATGTCACTATTGTGGATATGGAACAAAACTACCTAATGTTTGTCCAGAGTGTAGGGAAGAATCAATTAAAAATTTAGGTGTTGGTACTGAAAAAATAGAAGAAGAATTACACAAATTAATAGACGCTAAAATATTAAGAATGGATTTTGATACCACAAGTAAAAAAGGAATGCATTCTAAAATGATAGAAAAATTTAAAAATCATGAATATGATATTCTTCTTGGAACTCAAATAGTTGCTAAAGGACTAGATTTTTCTAATGTTACTTTAGTAGGTGTAATAAATGCAGATACATCATTAAATATTCCTGATTTTAGAAGTAGTGAAAATACTTTTTCTCTTCTTTCTCAAGTAGCAGGAAGAAGTGGAAGAAGCAAAAAAAAGGGTAGTGTTATTATTCAGACATTTAATCCTAATCATTATGCTATAGAGTATACAAAAAATCATGATTATTTAGGATTTTATAATAAAGAAATGTTTATAAGACATGAACTTAAATATCCCCCATATTTTTATGTGTGTTATTTAAGAATAAGTAGTAAAGATTATACAATTGCTGGAGTAGAGGCTAATAAAATAAAAAATAATTTAGAGAGAAATTTAAAAAGTACAATTATTCTAGGACCATCACCAGCCAGTATATTTAAAGTTAGTAATGTTTATAGATATGGAATTATTTTAAAATACAAAAAAGAAGAAAGTTTATATAAAGAGTTAAATAAATTAATTGATCATTACAAAAGTAATAATAAAATAACTTTAGATATTGATTTTAATCCAAATCATTTCTAGATTTGTTTACATATCATAAATTTTATTATATAATAAAGTTATACTAGGGGATGATTAAATGGCACATAATAAATTTTTTAATGATAATTTAAAAGAAAATAAAGAAGAAAATAATACAACAACGTATAATACAATTCCAACAAAAGAGTACGATGACCAAATATATATTCCACAAAAAGATGATCATGGAGAAAATATAGATAGAAGTAATCCAGTAGTAAAAATATTTTTAATTGCTTTAGGTATTTTTTGTATACTTGGCGCAGCTTATTATATAATTCCATATTTTACTGCTAAATAAAAAGAAGAAGGTGATTATATGCTAAAAAACATTTTAACAAGTAATAGTGTTAAAGCTTTTTTTGATGAGATAATCACTGGAGATAAGTATAATAATAAAATAATTCCAAACAGAATATGTTCAGAAAAAATAGATTCAAAAGAATATTGCTTATATACAGCATTAGATGCCATTATAAAATATCATATTATTATAAATGATAAAGAATTATTCGAAAAATATTTAAGTCTATTAAAGAGCTTATTAAAAAAAGTTAAAACTCATAATGAAATAAAAACAGGTATTAATAAAATTTTAGTAAAAACTTGTGCATCAAAACTTAAAATAAATGATCTTGATAAAGAAGAAAACAAAAAAGAGATAATTTCATATATATACGATAAATATATTGTAAATGGATACTTTTATCATAGCTTTCCATCTATATTTAAAGATTATGTTTCAAAAAATGGTTTAGATTCAATGAATTATTATCATGCATTAAATGAATTAAAAGTTATTGATAAAATTCTTATAAAATACAATTTACCAAATGTATTCTCAAAACCATTAGATAAGAAGGGTTGTTTAGCTATAACAGATTCATTCTTTATGGCAAGTTTTTACGCAACTAACTCACCAATTTATTTAAAAGAATTATGTACTAATACTCTAAATAAAATAACAAAAAAATATAAGATGGATGCTTATTTATTAAATGATTATAAACAGTGCAGAGAAAATATTGAATATGTAATTAAGAAAAAAGAAATGACAGCTAAAGAAAAAGAAATAATTTTAAAGTTCTTTGATAAAGAATGGAAAGAGTTAAATATAAATAATTCTTATCCGGTAGTAGCTTTAATAAAAAGAAAAACATTAAATAAAAATAGTTTATATAATTATAATAATATAATATCGAAATTAGATAGCTGCGATATTTATCAGACAGTAGCAAAAATACTTGATATAAGATTTAATGAAGAAGAAATAAATGGAAGAATTGATAGCAACGAAATAATGTTGTTAGATCTTCCAAATTTAAAGAAATATTATGAAGTTACAGAAAAATCTATTGAGATTGAAATAGAAGCAGAAAAGGAAATCTCTTCTAAAAATGTAAATTATGAATCAGATTTTTTAGATGAATATGGTTCATCAACAATACTTGCGTTATTTGGAGTATTATTTATTACGTTAGGTGTAGTAGTAACAATGATTATGATAGGAAAGTGATAAAATGAAAAAAATAGTTTTTATGGGGACCCCAGAATTTGCTGTTCCTATATTAGAAGGATTAATAGAAAATTATGATGTTATTGGTGTTGTAAGTCAACCTGATAAAAAAGTAGGTAGAAAACAAATTTTAACTGAAACTCCAGTAAAAAAAATTGCCTTAAAAAACAATATAAAAGTATTTCAACCTATAAATATAAAACATGATTATCAAGAAATTATAGACCTATCACCAGATATTATTATTACTTGTGCCTATGGTCAAATAATTCCAAAGGAGTTGTTAGAAGCGCCTGAATACGGATGTATTAATGTCCATGCATCACTATTACCAAAATTAAGAGGTGGAGCTCCTATTCATAAAGCTATAATAGATGGATACAAAAAAACAGGTATTACAATTATGTATATGGATGAGGCAATGGATAGTGGTGATATTATTAGTCAAAAAGAAACTAACATAGAAGATAATGATACAAAAGATATTTTACATGATAGATTAAGTATTATGGGAAAAGAATTACTACTAGAAACTCTTCCAAGTATATTTAATAAAGCAAATAATAGAACAAAACAAAATTTAGATGAAGTAACATATGCATATAATATAAAACACGAAGAAGAACATATTGATTTTTCAAAAAGTAGTAGAGAAATTTTTAATTTGATTAGAGGACTTAATGAATCCCCAGGAGCATACTTTCTTATAGATAACGAAGTAATGAAAGTATATTCATCATTTATAAGTGATAAAAATACTGAAAAAGAAACTCCTGGTAAAATCATAAATATTTATAAAAATGGTATTGGCATTGTAACAAAAGATAAAGAACTAGTTATTACAGAAATAAAACCATTTGGTAAAAAGAAAATGCCAGTTAATGCTTATTTAAATGGAATAAAAAAAGAAGATTTAGTTAATAAAATGTTGAAATAGTGTGGTGATTAGATGAAAAATAACAAAGATAAAATTGGGAATATAAAAGAAAAATTTAAAGATATATTAAATGACCCACAAAAAAAAGCAATTTTGATGTTAGTTTTAATGTTCATTTTTTTCTCATTACTTGTAATGGGAACAAGATCAGCTCATAATAAGAATTCTAAAGAAACTACAAATCATAGTGATTTCGAATTCAGTTTAAATAAAATCAATGCAAATAATTATCACTATACTTATGATATAAACCTTGATAGTAATATTATTTCATATGAAGGTGATCGTTATAGTACAAAAGAACTATTTACTAAAAATTCAAATGGTACTATTGAACAATTTTATAATTATAATGAAATATATTTAAAAAACATAAATAATGTTTGGTCAAAAACTGATAATCCTTATTTATTTAGTGATTTTAAAATGATTAATAAAATAGAGCAAATATTAAAACAATCGACTTATATATCGTATACAGAATTTAAAGATAATAAAAAAATATACACATATAATATTTCAACAACAACATTAATAAAAATATTAGAACTTGTAAATGTCGATTTAGATGATTTACCAAATGTAATTACAATAACAACTGATAAAGATAATAATGTAATTCAAATAGATTATGATCTATCAGAATATTCAAAGTACAAAATGATTTCAACAACAAAAGCAACCGCAACAATAAAATATTCAAAATTTGGAGAAATTGAAGAGATAGAAGATCCAACATAAATCTATCTTTTTTTAAGTTTTACTAGTATAATAATATGCTATATGGAGGCCTTATGAAAAGTATATACGACTTAGATAACAATGAATTAATTGGATTTTTCTTATCAATTGGAGATAAGAAGTTTCATGCTGATCAAATTTTTTCATGGTTATATGAAAAGAAAGTTTCATCATTTGATGAAATGACTAATATAAAAAAAGAAACCTTAGAAATTTTAAAAGAAAAATTCTCTATTAAAAGATTAGAAATAATAAAAGTAGAAAGAGATAAAGATGTAAATAAATATTTATTTAAATTAAATGATAATGAACATATTGAAGCAGTATTAATGAGGCATGATTATGGAAATAGTATTTGTGTTTCAAGCCAAGTTGGATGTAATATGGGATGTAAATTCTGTGAAAGTGGAAGAAGAAAAAAAGTAAGAAACTTAGAAACTTCAGAAATGGTTTTACAAATTCTTCAAGTAGAAGAAGATTTAGGAGAAAGAATTTCTAATATCGTTATTATGGGAATAGGGGAACCTTTTGATAATTATGATAATGTAATGAGATTTATAAATATAGTTAATAATCCAAAAGGATTAGAAATAGGAAGTAGACATATAACAGTATCTACTTGTGGAATAATACCCAAAATAGAAGAATTCATTTCTTTTCCATTACAAGTAAATCTAGCCATATCACTTCATGCTCCAAATGATGAATTAAGAAGTAAAATTATGCCAATTAATAAAGCATATCCACTAGATAAATTAATAAAAGTATTAAAAAAATATATAGAAAAAACTAATCGAAGACTAACTTTTGAATATATATTATTAGATGGTATAAATGATAGAAAAGAAGATGCAGAAGAGTTATCTAAGCTTATTAAAGGTATGAATGCCTATGTAAATTTAATACCATATAATTCTACAGATAATTTAGGATTTAATCGTAGTAAAACTATACAAATTATGAGATTTTATGATATACTAAAAAAGAATAGGATAAATGTTACAGTAAGACGAGAATTTGGTGGAAATATAAGCGCAGCGTGTGGACAACTAAGAAGTAAGGAGGAGGAAGCATGAAATCATTTTATTTAACTGATGCAGGCAAAGTAAGAGATCATAACGAAGATAGTGTTATTATTGTAAAAAACACAGATAATGATTATTTGATGGCTATTGCTGATGGAATGGGAGGACACTCTGCAGGAGAAGTAGCTTCATCTATTGCTATTAGTTATTTAGGTAAACACTTTAATGAAACATTTAAAAATATGAGTAAAGTAGATTCTGTTAATTGGATTAGAGATTGTGTTAATGAAATAAATACATTGATATTTCAATATGAAAAGACTCATCCTGAAAGTAAAGGCATGGGAACAACTCTTGTTATGACAATATTAACTAAAGATTATCTATTATTTGGTAATATTGGTGATTCAAGTGGCTTTGTTATGAAAGATGAAAAACTTCATAAAGTAACTTATGATCATACATTAGTAAATCTATTAGTCTCAGCAGGAGAACTTACTAAAGAAGAAGCGAAAGACCATCCAAAAAAGAATGTTTTAATGAAGGCACTTGGGGCTTCAACTCAAGTAGATGTCGATGTTTTTGATTGTGATATGGATATTAATGAAATTCTTCTAAGCAGTGATGGACTTACTAATATGTTGGATCAAGATCAAATTGAACATGTCTTACTAGAAGATAGTGATATTGAAGAAAAAGTAATTAAATTAATTAGAAAAGCAAACAATAGAGGTGGAACTGATAATATATCAGTCGCATACTTAATACGTGATAAAGAAGGTGAAGTATAGATGATTTCAAAGGGGCAAAAAATAAACGATCGTTATGAAATTATTAGAAGTGTTGGAGAAGGTGGAATGGCTAATGTCTACCTTGGTTATGATGAAATACTAGATCGTAATGTGGCTATTAAAGTACTAAGAGGGGATTTATCCAATGATGAGAAATTTGTAAGACGTTTTCAAAGAGAAGCATTATCAGCTTCAAGTCTTTCTCATCCAAATATAGTTGAAATGTATGATGTAGGAGAAGACAATGGTCTTTACTATATTATAATGGAATATGTTGAAGGAAAAACTCTAAAACAATTATTAAAGAAACGTGGAACCCTTACTTTATCAGAAGCAATTGATATAATGGTTCAACTTACTGATGGTATGGCACATGCCCATGATTCTTATATTATTCATAGAGATCTAAAACCTCAAAATATAATGATTCAAGATGATGGACAAATTAAAATAACAGATTTTGGTATTGCAATGGCGCTAAATTCAACACAACTTACACAAACAAATTCTGTAATGGGATCAGTTCATTACTTGCCTCCAGAACAAGCTAGTGGAAAAGGGTCAACTACTAAAAGTGATATCTATTCAATGGGAATTATCTTTTATGAATTATTAACTGGAAAACTTCCATTTAAAGGAGAAAATGCAGTAGAAATTGCCTTAAAACAAATGAGAGATCCACTTCCTAGTCTAAAGGAAGATAATCCTAATATTCCACAAAGTATTGAAAACATCATTCTAAAAGCAACAGCAAAGAATCCGAAAAATAGATATGATGATGCTAAAAGTATGCATGATGATTTATTAACTGCGCTTGATGACGAAAGAATGAATGAAGAACCATACGTTTATAAATATCCAGAACATGAAACAGAAAATACAAAAAGATTAAAGAAACTAGAAGAACTTGAAAATGAAACAGAAGAAGATGAAGCACAAGTTGCTGAAAAAATTGATCTTGAAGATAAACAAGATAAGAAAAATAAAAAAATAATTATAATTTTATCATGTATATTAGGAGGATTAATATTATTAGCTATAATACTATTAGTAGTAGTTCCTCATTTTACAAAAGCAAAAATTGTAACAGTTCCAAGTGTAAAAGGGTTAACTGTTAGTAAAGCAGAAAAGAAGTTAGAAGATCTTGGCTTAGAAGTAAATACAACAATAAAAAAAGTTTCAAGTGAAAAAGTTGATAAAAATAGAATTGTAAAAACAGATCCTGCTAAAGGTAAAAAAGTAAAAGTCGGAAGCAAAGTAACTCTTTATAAATCAACTGGAGAAGAAACATTTAAATTAAAAGATTATACTGGAAAAAATTATATTGAAATTCAAACGATTTTAGAAACTAAATATAAATTAAAAGTAACAATAGAGAAAAAAGATGTAACTGACGGAGATTATGATGAACAAGAAATTATTGGTCAATCCCTAGCAAAAGACAGTGAAGTAAAAGAGGGAGATTCAATTACATTATATATACCAAATATTATTGAAACATTCCCAGATATGGTATCTGAAGGATATAGTGTTGATGATGTTACAGCTTTTTGTAAAAAATATAATTTAACACTAAAAACAAATTTAGTTGAAACAAGTAGTACAACTGCTGGAAAAGTTATTTCACAATCACGTATCGCAGGAAGTGAAATAATTGAGGGGACAACTTTAACAGTAGATATTGCCGCAACACCAACTAAAAAAGAAGAAACAAAAAAAGAAATAGTTGGGTGTATGGATGAGTCATATCAAGAATATGATAAAACAGCAACAAAAAATGATCAATCGATGTGTAAAACATCAAAACCAACAAAAACAGAATAATGTTAATTAGGGGGAAAAATGCAAGGACAAATAATAAAAATAACAAGTGATCTTCATGTTGTAAGTTATAATGATGAAGTAATTAATTGTAAATGTAGAGGACGTTTTAGAAGAGAGAAAATCCTACCAAGGGTAGGAGATTATGTATTATTTGACAAAGAAAAAAAGGTAATAGATGAAATATTACCAAGAAAAAATGTTTTTAAACGTCCTGCAGTAACAAATATTGATCAAGCATTTTTAATAACAAGTTTAAAAATACCAGATTTTTCATTAAATCTTTTAGATAAATTAATTGTCTTAATGGAACTACATAATGTTGAACCAATTATTTGTATTACTAAAAAAGATTTAGTAAAAGAAAAGGAATTAAATGATATAAACAAAATTTTATCTTACTATATAGAATTAGGCTATAAAGTTATTTATAACGATGAAATAGATAAAATATTAAATATGTTACCAAATAAAACTAGTGTTTTTACTGGACAAACAGGTGCTGGGAAATCAACACTTCTAAATAAATTAAATAAAGATATTCATTTAGAAACTGGAGAAGTATCAATTGCTTTAGGAAGAGGTAAACATACAACTAGAGTAGTAGAACTATTTAATATTAATAAAGGTAAAGTTTTAGATACTCCAGGATTTTCAGCATTAGATTTTTATGAATATAGTAATGAAGATATAAGAGATTCATTTATAGAATTCAAAAAATATCCTTGTGAATATAAAGACTGTATGCATATAAAAGAAGAAGAATGCAGAGTAAAAAAGGCTGTTAAGGACAATAATATTATAGAAAAAAGATATCAAAATTATCTTAAATTTATAGAAAGAAAGTGATAATATGTTAATTTCAACTTCCTTTTTAAGTAGTAAAAATATACCAAAAGATTTGATGAAATTAAATGATACAGATACAGATTATATTCATGTTGATATTATGGATGGAAAATTTGTTAGTAATAAGACAATGCCATTTAGAGAAATGAAAAATATTTATAAATATACATCAAAAAGATTAGATGTTCATTTAATGGTCACAAATCCAAAAAAATATATCAAAGAATATGCTAGTCTAAATACAGAATTTATAACTTTTCATTTAGAAACAGATGATATTTTAGAAAATTTAAAGCTAATTAAAACATATGGTATAAAAGGTGGACTAGCTATAAAACCAAATACAAACGTGAAAGAATTAGTTCCATATTTACCATTATTAGATATTATCTTAGTAATGTCAGTAGAACCTGGTATGGGCGGACAAGAATTTCTAAAAGATACAGAAAATAAATTGAATGAATTAGAGATTCTTTTAAAAGAATATAACAGTTCTGCTATAATTAGTGTTGATGGTGGAATAAATAATAATACAAAAACTAAATGTATTAAAGCAAATATGTTGGTTTCAGGAAATTACATATTATCTTCAAATGATTTTCAAGAAAAAATAAGTAGTTTAAAATAGAATAATTAGGGAGATGTTGTTATGGGTAAAAAGGAAAAAGAAATAGAAAAACAACCAGTAGAACCTGTAGAAAAAGTTGATAAAAGTGTTATTTCATCGGATGAAGTAGAAGAAGTTATACAAGGTGATGAAGAAGCTTTACTTGAGCAAATGGAAAGATTTAAAAATCTTACAAAAGAGCAACAGCTAGCGGCAATTGAAGCAGAAAAAAGAAAAGCTGCAGAAAAGTTATTGATGGAAGCTAAAGCAAAACAAGAAGCAGAATTAAAAGCTCAAGAAAAAGCAAAAAAACAAGCAGAATTAAAAGCTCAAGAAGAAGCAAAAAAACAAGCTGAGTTAAAAGCTCAAGAAGATGCCAAACTACAAGCTGTATTAAAAGCAGAGGAAGAAAAAAGAAAAGCTGCGGAAAAAATATTGCTGGATGCTAAAGCAAAACAAGAAGCAGAACTAAAAGCACAAGAAGAAGCTAAAAAAAGAGAAGAAAGTCAAAAGAAACCTATTAATGAAGATAAAGGTGGGCCTAATACTATAAAAACTATTGGTGCAATTCTTTTATTTGCCTTATTTTTCGCGATGGTTTATTTCATGCCAGAAATAACTAAATTTATAAATGATTATAAAGAAAAAAATGCTCCTAAAGAAATAATAACAACAGGAACATCAACATGTAGTTTGAAAAAGAGTACGAAAAAATTAGATATAGAAATAACCGCTGCTTTTTCAATTGTTAATAAAAAATTATATAAATTAACCTATACAACCGCAACCAAAGGTGATAAAAACGATGATAAAAAAGAACTAGAAGAAAAATATAATGAATGCTTAAATTTAAAAACAGGTGCTGGAAATTTAGATGGAGTAAGCATTGTTTGCAGTCTAAATAATGGCATTAGTAGTAATAAACAAATTCTTGATTATGAAAAATTAGATGCTAAACAAGTAACATCAGCTTATACTGAAGCCGGCGGTATTTATCCTGAATTTAAAAAAGGAGAAGATATTGATAAGATAGAAGCAAAAATGATTGCGGCTAATTATAAATGTGTAAGAAATTAATTTACAACTATTTACATACGGCCAAATGGTAAATTATGTCAATCTATTGTAAACTCTTTGTATATATGTTAACGTGTATATGAGGAGTTTTTGTTATGAAAAGAAATAATAGGAAAGTAAAATTTATAAGCGTAGTAAATTGGGTAATTTTATTTTCATTACCTATTATCCTTTTGACTGTAAATGTAAGACCTAACACAGTTATTTCAAAAAGTGAAACTAAAACTTTAGCGACAAGTCTTATTACAAAAATAGAAGATGAGGCAGTTGCAGAAGAAAAAGAAGTAGAAGAGAAAGCTCCAGAAGAAGTAAAAGAAGTTGTAAAAAAAGAAGTACATAAAAAAGTAACAGTAGAAAAAGTAAATACTGAAGAAGACTATGAAGCAGTTAGAAAACAAATGGCTGCAGAGGCCCCTGCACCAGAACCAGCACCAACTATAAATTCAAAAAAATATGAATTAGGACTTAAATTTAATGGTAATATGAGTGGATACGGACCTTGGCAAGATTTAAGTGGAGGATGGCATTTAGTAACAACATCAACTAGACATAATCTTTTATCACAAGGAGTATATACAAATGATTCAACTTATGGAAAAGTTAGAATTGTTGCTGGAGATACAGAAATAGATGAAAATAGATATTATCTTTTACCAACTTATAGTATTATAAAATGTACTTTAGAAAATGGTAGTTCATTTCTTGTAAAAGTAATGGACCGTGGAGATCAATATATTGGAAGAGGAAAAAAATTTCAATTTGATTTAGCTTATGAAAGAGAAAGTCAAGCTACAACATTATATAATGTATCGTTTGAAATTTTAAGAATGGGTCCTTAGAAAAAAGTCAATACTTTAAATTGGCTTTTTTATTTTGTATAATGGATATGGAGGTACAATATGAATGATACAATTATAAAAGAAATAAGTAAGGATTTAGGTATTACAGATAAACAAGTAAATACAGTTTTAACACTACTTAGTGATGGTAATACAATTCCTTTTATCGCAAGATATAGAAAAGAAGCAACAGGAGCCCTTGATGAAGAAGTAATTAGAAAAATAAATGAAGTATATGTTTATCAAGTTAACCTATTAAAAAGAAAAGAAGATGTTATAAGACTAATTGATGAGAAAGGACTTCTTACTGATGAATTAAAAAATAATATTTTAAAATGTGAAAAATTAGTAGAAGTAGAAGATTTATATAGACCATTTAAAGAAAAGAAAAAGACAAAAGCAACAGAAGCAATAAAAAATGGATTAGAACCTCTTGCTAAAAAGATTATGTCATTTCCAACAACAGGAACTATAGAAGAACTTACTAAACCATATTTAAATGAAACTGTAAAAACTATGGCAGATGCAACAACTGGAGCAGGATACATTATAAGTGAATGGATAAGTGATAATGCATCATACAGAAAATATATTAGAGCGTTTATTTATAGAAATGGTATCTTAACATCTAAAAAGAAAAGAAGCAAAGAAGAAAAAGATATAAATAAAACTTATGAAATGTACTATGAATATAATGAATCTGTTAGAAGTATTAAACCACATCGAATTATGGCACTAAATAGAGGAGAAAAAGAAGGAATACTTTCAGTCTCAATCGATTTTTCAAAAGATGAAATTATTTCCTATTTAGAAAATAAACTTATTAAAAATGATAAAAGTTTTGTAGTTGATATTGTAAAAGAATCAATAGAAGACAGTTTAAAAAGATTAATACTACCAAGTGTCGAAAGAGAAATTAGATCAGAATTAAAAGATGAAGCAGAAGAAGTATCAATTGATAATTTTGCTACTAATGTAGAAAGCTTATTACTAACTCCACCTATGAAAGAAAAAGTAGTATTAGGATATGATCCAGCCTTTCGTACTGGTTGTAAACTAGCAGTCTTAGATAAAACAGGCAAACCACTTGAAATAGCAGTTATCTATCCAACAGCCCCTCATTTAAAAATAGAAGAATCTAAGAAAAAAGTATTAGAACTTATCGATAAATATAATGTAGACATTATTGCTATAGGAAATGGAACTGCATCACGTGAATCAGAAGCATTTATTGCGGATACGATAAAAGATGCAAAAAGACATGTTGACTATATTATAGTTAGTGAAGCAGGAGCTTCAGTTTATTCGGCATCAAAACTTGCAATTGAAGAATTCCCAGATTTAACAGTTGAAAAAAGAAGTGCTATAAGTATAGGAAGAAGATTACAAGATTCTTTATCTGAACTTGTAAAAATAGATACTAAAAGTATCGGAGTAGGTCTTTATCAACACGATGTTACACCAAAAAAATTAGATGAATCTTTAAACTTTGTTGTTACTAAAGCAGTTAACTCTGTAGGAGTAAATATTAATACAGCAAGTAGAAGCCTACTTTCTTATGTATCAGGTCTTTCTAAAAAGGCAATTGATGAAATATTAAAAACAAGAGATAAAATGGGTAAATTTCTATCTCGTGAAGAAATAAAAAAATTAAAAGGAGTAACTCCCAAAGTTTATGAACAAGCAATTGGCTTTATTAGGATAGTAGACGGAGAAAATCCTCTAGATAAAACATCTATCCATCCAGAAAGTTATGACGCTACAATTAAGCTTTTAAATAGTTTAAAACTAAGTATTAATGATATTGGTACAGATAAACTAAAAGATGCTTTAAAAGATTTAAATTTAGATGAAATATCATCAAGTATTGGAGTAGATAAATATACATTAGAAGATATAACAACATCTCTTATTTCTCCAGAAAGAGATCCAAGAGATGATATGCCAAAACCAATCTTAAAAAGTGATGTTCTACATATAGAAGATTTACATATTGGAGATAAATTACAAGGAACAGTTCGTAATGTTGTTGACTTTGGTTTATTTATTGATATTGGACTTCATAACGATGGTCTAGCTCATATATCAAAATTAAGTAATAGTTTTGTAAAACATCCATCAGATTTGTTCAGTGTTGGAGACATTGTAGATTGTTATGTAGATGACTTATCTATTGAAAAAGAAAAAGTGAGTTTGTCACTACTTGATGTAAATTGACATTTTAAAAAATGCTATTGATAATAATTATCAATAGCATTTTTTCTTTATTCTATAAAGCCTTGCGCCTTTGTCAAGTGAAAAGTGTGAAAAATTTGTAACTTTTAGGGGTTGATTTTTTAATATATTGAACCTACAATGAAGATGTAGAAACAATATTATGGGAGGTAAAAAATATGGCTACAGATACTAAAAAGAAAGAAGAGATTTTAACAACAATAAAAGTTGTTAAAAGAAATGGTAAAAAAGACACTTTTACAGGTAGTAAAATTGCAATTGCCATTAAAAAAGGTTTCGATAGTACTGATAATGAAACTTATAGCGAAGAAGACGCTAATAAAGTATACGTTAAGGTATTAGAAGAGATTGAAAAAAACTATCAAGAAGAAAAATTCATCAAGATTGAAGACATTCAAGATATGATAGAAGACAATTTAAAAACTCTTGGTTACGCAGATGTTTTAAATAGTTTTGCATCATACCGTGAGAGAAGAAATGAATCACGTAAAGTATTCTTCTCTAGACAACATAAACTTGCTAAAGCAATTGAACTTTTATCTTTAAAAGAAGCAAAAGATGAAGATTCAAAAAGAGATAATGCCAATGTTGATGGTAACACTGCAATGGGAACAATGTTACAATATGGATCAACAATATCAAAAGAATTTGCAAAAAGTTATATGATGAAAAAAGATTTTGCAGAAGCACATGATGCTGGAGCAATTCATATTCATGATATGGATTTCCTACCAATGGGAACAACAACTTGTTGTCAAATCGATTTAACAGAATTATTCAAAGATGGATTTTCAACAGGACATGGATTCTTAAGATGTCCAAATGATATTATGTCATATACAGCACTAGCTGCTATCGCAATCCAATCTAATCAGAATGATCAACACGGTGGACAAAGTGTACCAGCATTCGATTATGATATGGCTCCAGGTGTATTAAAGACATTTAAAAAACAATTTAAACAAACTCTATATGATTTCTTAGAACTAGAAGGATTTGAAAACTTAGTTAAATTTGATCATATTATAAAAGATATCGATAAATTAAAAAGTATAGAAGTAAATATATCTGATTTTTCAGAATATTATAAAGATAGCTCTGAAGTAGAAAGAATTTTTAATAAAAGTTATGCTAAAGCTATGAAAAAAACAGAAAGAATTACATTCCAAGCAATGGAAGCATTTATTCATAATTTAAATACAATGCATTCAAGAGCTGGAGCGCAAGTACCATTCTCATCAATTAATTTTGGTACAGATATATCTGCTGAAGGTAGAATGGTAATGAAAAGTTATTTACTTGCTCTAGATGCTGGTCTTGGAAAAGGAGAAACTCCAATATTCCCAATATCAATATTTAAAGTAAAAGAAGGAGTTAATTATAATCCAAAAGATCCAAACTATGATTTATTTAAATTAAGTTGCCAAGTATCTGCAAAAAGATTATTCCCTAACTTCTCATTCTTAGATTCTAAATTTAATAAAGATTATTATAAAAAGGGAGATTATAGAACAGAGTGTGCTTATATGGGATGTAGAACAAGAGTTATGGCTAATGTTGCTAACCCTGATAAGGAAATTGTTTCAGGAAGAGGTAATCTTTCATTTACATCAATTAACTTAGTTAGAATCGGTATTAAACATGGTATCGTTACTAATAAAAAAGCTGATATGGAAGGATTCTACAAAGAATTAGATGAAATGATGGAACTTGTAAAAGACCAATTATTAGAAAGATTTGAAATTCAATGTAGTAGAAAATTATACAACTTCCCATTCTTATTAGGACAAGGAATTTGGATAGATTCTAAAGGACTTAAAAATAATTCAAGATTAAAACCAGTACTTAAAAATGGTACTTTAACATTTGGATTTATTGGTCTTGCCGAAACACTTAAAGCTTTAATTGGAGAACATCATGGTGAAAGTAAAAAAGCTCAAAAATTAGGACTTGAAATAATTGGACATATGAGAGAAAAAGCAGATTTTTATGCTAAACAATATAAATTAAACTTCTCAGTAATCGCAACACCTGCAGAAGGACTATCAGGTAGATTTACTGGAATTGATAAATCAATTTATGGAATTATTCCAGGAGTTACAGATAGAGAATATTATACTAACTCATTCCATGTACCAGTTTATTATAATATTTCAGTAATAGATAAATTAAAAATAGAAGGACCATATCATGCATTAACTAATGGTGGACATATTTCATACATTGAACTTGATGGAGATGTTGCTAATAACGTAGAAGCATTCGAAAAAGTTATTCGTGTTATGCATGACAATCAAATAGGTTATGGAGCAGTTAACCATCCAGTAGATAGAGACCCAGTTTGTGGATATACTGGTGTAATTGGTGATACTTGTCCAGGATGTGGAAGACATAATTTTGAAGCAGTAGGATTAGAAGCTGTAAAAAATGCTAATTTAAACCCAATGGGTGGAAGATAAAAGGAAAAGGAGGAATAAATTATGGCAAATGAAGAAAGAAAAGTTGGAGAAGGAGTAGGATTCGAAAGAATTAGACGTATTACAGGTTATTTAGTAGGAACTACTGATAGATTCAACAATGGTAAGAAAGCTGAAGAACATGATCGTGTAAAACATGGTACTGAAGGTATCCTACCAACTTGTAAGGAAAAATAATATGAATATACAACTAGCAAGTGACCTACAACCTGATAGTATTGTAGATGGATCAGGAATCAGAACAGTTATTTGGACTCAAGGATGTTCACATAATTGTCCTGGTTGCCATAATCCTGGTACACATGATTTTAAAGGAGGATTTAGCGTTTCAGTAGATGAAGTATGCCAAGCTCTAGATACTTTAAAAAATCAAGATGGAATAACTTTATCAGGTGGAGATCCAATGTTTCAAGCAAAACAATGTTTAAGTATTGCTAAACATGCTAAAGAAATAGGTTTAAATGTATGGTGTTTTACAGGATTTTTATTTGAAGATTTAATAAAAACTAAAGAACAAAAAGATTTATTAAAATATATAGATGTTTTAGTAGATGGTAAATTTGATATGAATGAATTTAGTCTAAATTTACAATATAGAGGTTCTAGAAATCAAAGAATAATTGATGTTAAAAAAAGTCTAGAAAAAGAAGAAGTTGTTTTAATAGATAAGTATTTACCAGATAAAGATTATACTGCTATATATAAAAAGCCAGAATATATATTTATATAAAAGAGATTACTTTAAAGTAATTTCTTTTTTATTAATAATTTGAGTAAGTAGATTTTTTTCATACATTGTGTTAAAATTACAATAGGGGAATATGAAGGAGTAAGCTTATGCCTAAGAAAAAAGTAAAAAAGAAGTTTAGATTAGCTATAAAAATAATATTATGCTTAGTTTATCTAGCAATAATCTTTATTTTATCTTTATGTGCTTTTAAACTATTTGAAAAAGATCAAGAAATAATTAAATGGAAGAATGTTGAAACAACAAAACAATATTCATATATAGAAATATCTGAAATGTCAGAAGCTTTTGCAGAAATAAAAAATGAAAATAAACAAATTCACTATGTAATAGAAAAAGAAGAAACAGGACAGTGGCATACCTATTTAATTGCTATAAGTAAAGATGATTATAATAAATATAAGAAGATAATTGATTATACATATGAAAGAACACCAGAGATACCTAAAACAATTAAAGTTTATGGATATCCTAAAGCTATAACTAAAAATATAAAGGATCTTGCGATAAAAAATATAAAAAACTTTGTACCTATAGAAAATGAAGTAGTTTTAACTGATGATAACTTTGAAGATTATTTAACTAATACATACTTAGATACAACATTAAAACAAGTTCATGAAACAAACTATATAGTAGTAACCCTTTTAGTAATGGCACTTGTATTAGTAGTTTTAGTAATATTTACAATCTTAGATAAAGATAAAATTGTTGATGAAGTTGATCATATAATAGAACCTACTATGGAACTTCAAAAAATAGATGAAAAAACAATCGAAAAATATAATAAAAAAATGAATAAAACAAAACCTAAAAAGAAAACTAAAAAAAGTACTAAGAAAAAAAATAAAAAGAAAAAAGATGAAGATATTGAAGTTATCTAATATTGATAAAGTTAAGTAATAAATATATAATATAAGTATCCAAGTTGTGGAAAGAAGGAATATTATGGAATTTATTTTATTAAGTGAAAAAGAATATCAAAAATATTGGGAAAATCACCCACAAAAAACTTTTTTATCCACAATAGAAATAGGAAAATTAAGAAAAAAGAATGGTTGGGATGTATCATTTGTAGGTATTAAGGATGATAAAAAATTAATTGGTGCCGCAATGTTAACATCTCATATTAGAAGATTTGGTAAAAAAGAATTTTATTCACCACGAGGAGTATTAGTTGATTATAACAATGAAAAATATTTAAACTATTTTATGAAAGAATTAAAAAAATATGTTAAAGAAAATAATGGTTATGTTTTAAGAATAGATCCTTATGTTATCTTAAAAGAAAGAGATATTGATGGAAATATTGTTAAAGATGGTATCGATAATACAAAAATAAAAGAAAATTTATTATCACTTGGATTTAAACAAGTAAAAATTCCTGATATGGAACAAGTAGGATGGATGTTTTCATTAAATCTTGATGGTAAAGATGAAAAAACTATTTTAAATGAAATGAAACCTAATACTAGAAATACTATTAGAAAAGCTTCTAAAATAGGTATAGAAATTAAAGAGTTAGGTTATGATGAATTAGAAAGATTCCAAGATATAATGATTGAAACAGGAGAAAGAAAAAACTTCTCTGTAAGAAAAATAGATTATTACCAAGATATGTATAACTTACTTCATGATAAAGGTGAAATAAAATTTGTTGTAACTGAATTAAATTTAAAAAAATATATTAAAAAATTAGAAGAAGAAAAAAAAGCAAAAGAAGAAGAATTAAATAAATTAAGTGACGCTAAATATAATGATGGTAAAAAGAAAGCTTTAAATAATGAAATAACTTCATTTACTAAAAGAATAGATGAAAGTAAAGCAATAATAAAGAAGACTAAAAAAGATGTTATTACATTATCGGGATCAATGTTTATTATGATTAAACCAGAAATAATTTATTTATCTAGTGGTAACTATAATGAATATATGCATTTTAATTCCCAATACTTAATACAATGGGATATGATTAAATATGGTATTAAAAATAAATTTATGAAACATAATTTTTACGGAATACCAGCTGATATTAATACCCATCCAAAAGATTATGGAATATATGAATTTAAAAGAGGATTTAATGGTTATGTAGAAGAATTAATTGGTGAATATGAAATGCCAATTAGTTATCAATACTATTTATTAAAACTAATCCATAAAATAAGAAAGTAGGTAATTATGCATTATAAATATAAAACAAAAGGAACATGTTCAACAGAAATTAATTTTGATATTATAGATGATAAAGTAAGAAATGTAACTTATACAGGAGGATGTAATGGTAACTTAAAAGCAGTAGCAAAATTAGTAGATGGAATGTCAAAAAGTGAAGTAGAAGCAAAATTAAAAGGAATTAAATGTGGTATGAAAGAAACATCTTGTGCAGACCAGTTAGCAACAGCCCTTGAAAATATTAAGGTAGAAGCAAAATGAAAAAATATTTATATAACTATATAAATTATATTGATAATCTTTTAAAAGAAAAGAAAAAGATAAATTATGAAAATATTATTAAAGAACATTTAATAAAAATAGAATTTTTTCAACACGAAAGATTAATTCATTTATTAGTAACATTATTCTATGCATTATTTGTTTTTATTATATTTTATTTTTCAACAATATTTTGTTTATTTATAGTAATAGATTTCATTTTAATAATATTTTTACTATTTTACGTAATTCATTACTTTAGATTAGAAAATGGTGTACAATATCTATATAAACAATATGATGAATTATTAAAAAAGAAAAAGGAGAAGTAATTATGAAAGAAAGTAGAGCATCAAACATTACATGGGGATTAATCTTTGTAACAGCGGGAGTAATATTTTTAGGAAATGAATTACATTTTTGGAATGTAGATTTATTTTTCCAAGGATGGTGGACATTGTTTATTGTTATTCCATCTATTGTAGGATTATTTAAACACGGTGCAAGAACATCATCATTTTTAGGAATAGTAATAGGAATACTATTATTTATGGCAGCTCAAGATATTATTGATTGGTCAGTAGTACTACAAGCATTCCTACCAATTTTATTAGTTATTATTGGACTATCTTTAATCTTTAAACCTAAATGTTGTGGAGAAAAGAAAGTTGAAAGAAAAGATGATAAAGGAATTCAAAGTTATACTGCTATATTTGGTGGGACTGAAGAAAAATTTGGTGCTAAAAAGTTTGAAGGAGCTAATTGTACAGCTATATTTGGTGGAGTAGACCTAGACCTTAGACAAGCAAAAATAAAAGATGATATCTTAATAGATTGTACAAGTATTTTTGGAGGAATAGATATTTATGTTCCCGAAAAAGTAAATGTTAAAACATCAGGAGTTCCAGTCTTTGGAGGAACTGAATGTAAAATAGGTTCAACTGATGAAAAAAATCCAACAATCTATATTAACTATACATGTATCTTTGGTGGTATTGAAATTAAATAGATTATAAGGTACAATTAAATAAATCAGGGAGGTAATTATGAAAAAAATAATAACAGAAGAAATGATAAATAATTTAACTAAAAGTAAATTAGGAGTATTAACAGAAGAGGATAGGAAAAATTGTGATGATTCACTAGTAGTAATGTTAGGATATAAAGCATTTAATACAGGCGTAAATATGGTATCTAATCTACCTTGTTATGAATGTGTGTTTTGTGGAGAAAAAACTAATTCTTTAGAAAATTTAAATAATCCAATAGTTATTAACGCAACAAGTTATAGAAGAGAATGTGATTTAAATAATGAAGTAGAGTACCAACAAAAAATAAAAGAAGTAAAAGAAATTATGTTAAGTCATATGATTGAAAAAAAAGATTTACCAATTGATTACGTAGTAAAAGATATGGAATCAGAATTTAGACATACTGCTTATAAAATAAAAACAAAATAATAAAATCTATGTTATATAGATTTTTTCTTTTTTATAAAATTATAGTATAATGAAAAAAAGGAGAATTATATGAAAAAAATATTAATTGTAGAAGATGAAGAAAAATTAAGACAAGAATTAAAAGTTTTTTTAGAAAATAATGGTTATGAAGTTTTATTAATAACAGATTTTACAAATACTTTAGAAGAAATAAAAAAACTATCAGTAGATCTAATTTTAATGGATGTTAATCTTCCTGGTAATAATGGTGAATATTTAGTAAAAGAATTAAGAAAAGAAAAAGACTTACCAATTATTGTAGTAACAAGTAAAAATACTGAAATAGATGAATTAATAAGTATTAATAATGGAGCAGATGATTTTATTACAAAACCATATAATTCTCAAATCCTACTCGCAAGAATAGAAAGATTATTAGAAAGAACAAACAATATATCAGAAAATATAACTTATAAAGATTTAATATTAGATATATCAAAATCATGTATTATAAAAGATGAAGAAATAATAGATTTATCTAAGAATGAATTTAAAATATTTTATTACTTATTAAAAAATAAAAATCAAATAATTAAAAGAGATGAATTAATGGATTTCTTATGGGATAATAATGAATTTGTTGATGATAATACTCTAACTGTAAATATAAATCGTTTAAGAGGGAAATTATCAGATATAGGTTATGAAGATATTATAATTACTAAAAGAGGATTAGGTTATATAATAAAATGAATTTAAAAACATATTTAAAAGACAAATATATAAACATATTAATATCCATCATAACCTTAATTTTAACAGCAACAATCTTGTTAATATTTAAAATAAACATTTATTTAATTATAATGATAATAAGGATTTACTGGTACAAATGGAAGAAAAATATATTCATCTACCGGAATAGGATTATATTTATGTAAAAAACTATGTCAAAAACTAGGATGTAATATTTCTATATCATCAAAATTAAATCAAGAAACAACTATGACTATAGTATTCCCAGAAAGCCATATCATAGAAGATATTAGGTAGTCTTACAAATTTGTAATATTTCGTAATTAAAATCGATGGTTAAAATACATCTCTTTTCGTATAATCTTTATGTGAGGTGAAAAAATGAAAGTTTTAGAAATTAAAAAAATGGAAAAATACTATGGAAATAAAGGAAATATTACTAAAGCTGTAGATGATATCAGTTTTGATATTTTAAAAGGTGAATTTGTAGCCATAATGGGAGCTAGTGGAAGTGGAAAGACAACACTTCTTAATTGTATATCAACAATTGATAAAGTAACTAGTGGTCATATCTTTGTTAATGAAGAAGATATTACAAAACTAAAAGGTAATAAATTAAATAAATTTAGAAGAGAAGAATTAGGCTTTATCTTTCAAGATTTTAATTTACTTGATACTTTAACTGCTAATGAAAATATATCTCTTGCTTTAACAATTAATAAAGTATCACCAAAAGAGATTGAAAAAAGAGTAATGGAAGTTGCTAAAGAATTAGATATAGAAGATATTTTAAATAAATATCCATATCAAATGAGTGGTGGACAAAAACAAAGAGTGGCATCAGCTAGAGCCATAATTACTAAACCATCGCTAATACTTGCAGATGAACCAACTGGAGCCCTTGATTCTAAATCAGCTAGAATGTTATTAGAAAAATTAGGTAGTCTAAATGATGAGTTAAAAGCAACTATTCTTATGGTTACTCATGATGCTTTTACCGCAAGTTATGCAGATAGAATAATCTTTATTAAAGATGGAAAAGTATTTAATGAGTTAGTAAAAGGTGATAAATCAAGAAAAGAGTTCTTTGATGAAATTATTGACGTAGTCACACTTCTTGGAGGTGACTTAAATAATGTTGTTTAATCTATCTTTAAAAAATATTAAAAAGAGTATAAAAGATTATAGTATTTATTTTTTTACATTAGTAGTTGCTGTAGCGATATTTTATTTATTTAATTCTATGGATGCTCAAGAGTCAATGCTTGCACTAACAAGCAGTAAAAGAGAAATGATAAAAAGTCTTGTTATGATACTTGGATATGTATCAATATTTGTATCAGTTATATTAGGATTCTTAATTGTTTATTCAAATAATTTCTTAATAAAAAGAAGAAAAAAAGAAATTGGTCTATATTTAACTCTTGGTATGAGTAAAAGAAAAGTATCAACAATATTAGTATTTGAAACTCTTTTAGTAGGAATACTTTCACTAATAGTAGGATTACTTGTTGGAGTAGGACTAAGTCAATTATTATCTATTTTTACCGCAAAAATATTTGAAGTAGATATGACTAAATTTAAATTTATATTTTCATCAGCTGCCTTAGTAAAGACAATTATCTATTTTGGAATTATCTTTATATTAGTAATGAGCTTTAATGTTATTGCGTTATCTAGATATAAATTAATAGATTTATTAAATGCATCTAAAAAGTCAGAAAAAATAAAAGTCAGAAATAAATTTGTAATTTTTATAAGTTTTATTCTAACAATTTTATTATTAGGTTATGCTTATAAATTACTATTTGATGGAGCTTTAATGACTTTAGATAATACCGCTTTAAAAATGATTATTGCAGGGTCAATTGGAACATTCTTATTATTTTTCTCTATCTCAGGAGTATTATTAACAATATTTCAAAAAAGTAAAAAAGTATATTATAAAAATTTAAATATCTTTGTTTTAAGACAAATTAATAGTAGAGTAAATACAACCGTTATATCTACTACTATTATATCTTTAATGTTATTATTAACAATTGGTATTTTATCAGGATCCATGTCTATGGCAAGTGCTTTCAATAGTGACTTATCAAATAATAATTTAACTGATTTTACTTTAAAATGTAGTAAGAATACTTATGAAATAGTTGATGATAAATATATACCAATCAAATTAGAATATACTAGTATGGATAATATAATAAATAGTAATGAATTTAAATCATATTCAAAAGATTATGTTTCATTTAATGAATATCAATCAAATGTAGTAGTAAAAAATTTGATGTCTAAAAAGACTATAAAAAAAATAAAAAATGAATATAACTCAGGAGTATCATTAAACTCACCAGTTCTTATCATTAAAGAAAGTGATTATAAAAAGTTAATGAAAATATATGGTAAAGAAGATGATATTGTTGATATAGAAAGTGATAAATATTTACTTTTAGCTAATGTTGATTTAGTAGTTGAAAGTTATACAGATTACTATCAAAATAATAATTCAATTGAAATAAATGATAAAAAACTAACTCCAGCAACTGATAAAATCTATGAAACAGCTATAGAAAATTATAATTCAAATGGTAATGATGGTATTATAGTAGTAAGTGATGAATTAGTTGATAACTTAGAAATAAGTAATAGTTTAGTAGTTGGTAATTATATTAAAAAATCAGATAAAATAGATAATGCTTTTATTGAATACATATTTAATAATAGTAATGTTATACAAACTAGAACAAAATTAGAAATGGAAGCAGCAAGTGTTGGTATAACAGCCATTTTAACATTCTTAGGATTATATTTAGGAATAATCTTCGCAATATCTTCCGCAACAGTTTTAGCTATTGGACAATTATCAGAATCAAGTGATAATAAAGAAAGATATTTGGTATTAAGAAAATTAGGTTCAGATAATAAAATGATTAATAAAGCATTATTTACACAAATCGCAGTAGCGTTTATTTTCCCATTAATAGTAGCTTTATTTCATGCATTCTTTGGATTAAAAGAACTTAATCATATTATTAAAATATTAGGAAATATCAACTTAACAGAAAATATATTCTTAACAACTTTATTTATTGTTATAGTATATGGAGGATATTTCTTAGTAACATATCATTCAAGTAAAAATATTATTAAAGATGATAATAAATAATGTCAAAAAAAGTAAAATTTAAAAAAAATATTTACATTTAGTAAATATCTTTTTTATTTTATGATATAGTGTTATTGCAGTAAACAAAGGAGTTACCATGTTAAAAAACAAAAATCTATCAATAGGATTTAAAGTAATAATATGTATAATAGGAATAATATCATTAATATTAAATGTAGGAATATTTACATCTAATCCTAATTTTAAAATATTATTAATGTTTACAAGTTTAAGTAATATATTATGTATTGTATATTTTATTGTAGATATTATTTATTTATCTAAAAATTATAGTAAAAAGAAAACTACATTATGTCCAACTATAAAAGGTATCGTAACAATGTCAATAACAGTTACATTTTTAGTTGCTCAGTTTGTATTAAAAATGAATTTATCATTTAAAACATTATGGGATGCATCATTTTTAGGGTTACATTACTTAGTACCAATTATGACAATTTTTGATTGGATTCTATTTGATAAAAAAGGACAAATAAAAGTATATTCACCATTATTATGGTGTTTTGCTCCATGCTTATATTTCATTAGTGCAATTATATCCGCAAAATATGGTAATGGTTTTGGAATAGATTCTAAATACCCATATCCTTTTATGGATATTGATAAATTAGGAATTAATAAAGTTTACCTAACAATATTAATAATGGCAACTTGTTTTATAATAATGGGATATCTTTATTATTTTATAGATAGAAAATTAGCTAAGAGATTAAAAAAATAATCCCTTTTAATTTGTAATAAATTATGTTATAATAACCACCAAAGAGGGGATCATATGTTAAAAGATGATATAACACTTGCTCAACAAATAGTTAGTGGTAAATATAACAACTTAAAAGGAAATACAAGTTATCATAACACTTCATTTATATATAAATTTACCAATGAAGAAATAAACAATTATCAAAAATATTTAATAAATAAAGAAAAAGTTCTTTCAGTAACCGCATCAGGAGATCAAATCCTAAATAGTATTTTAGAAGGAACTAAACAAATAGATTCATGTGATATTAGTAGATTTCCACAGTATTTTTTTGAATTGAAAAAAGCCGCCGTAAAAACACTTACAAAAGAAGAGTATTTAGATTTCTTTATAAATGATTTTATTTACCAAGATGAATTAGCTGATGATATTTACGATAAAGTTAGAAATAATATCGAAAATGATTCAAAAAAATTTTGGGATAGCTTATTTAATTTCTTTGATGGAAGTGAAATTTATAAATCACCACTTTTTTCAAGAGAGTTAGTAATACCAAGTAGAGTAATAGATAAAAATAAATACCTTCAAGGAAATAATTATAATATATTAAAAGAAAAATTAGATGATGTAAAAATAAATCATTATATAGGAGATATGAGAGAATTATCAAAAACTCTAAATAACGAATATGATCTTGTAAATTTATCAAGTATTATCTATTATGCATTTAGAAATTGTAATAATTATAAAAATTTATTAAATAATTTAAGTTTATCAGAAAATGGTATTGCTTTAAGTTATTTATATAATGTAAGAAAAAGTTTAGTAAATAACTTTCATGAAGAAAATTATAAATTTGAAAACTTTGAAAATGAAACTGATGGAATAATGATATATAAGAAATCTAGAAAGGTATAGATTTCTTTTTTTTACATAAATTTTATTGAGGAGATTATGTATGGAAGAAGAAAAATATATTGCCGTAAAAGGTGATACATTGTTTGGTATAGCAAAAAAATATAATGTTAGTTTAGAAGATTTAGTAAAAAATAACAATTTAGAAGGAATGACTTTAAAAATAGGTCAAGAAATTATCATTCCAAAAGATAGTGATTTAAAAACTACTATGTATATTACATATAATGTAAAAAAAGGCGATAGTCTATATTCGATTGCGAGAGTTTATAATACAACAGTCGATGAAATAAAAAAACTTAATAATCTAAAAACAAATAATTTAAATATAGGACAACAAATATTTATACCTGATTATGAAAAAACAGATAATACACCAATAAATGATTATATAAATTATAAAGTAAAAAAAGGTGATAGTTTGTATTCAATTGCAAAGAAATATAAAACAACAGTAAATGATATTATGAAAGATAATAATATTGGTGAAGTAGATTTAAAAATAGATCAAGAATTAGTTATAAAAACAAAAGATAAAACACCATCATATGAATCATGTTATGGAGAAGAATATATTCCAACTAGTAAATCAAATTACATGGAATATACTGTTAAAAAAGGAGATAGTATTTATTCAATTGCAAAAAATTATAATGTTTCAGTAAATGAAATAAAAAATATTAATAATTTATCCAGTAATTTATTAAATATTGGCCAAAAATTAAATTTACCTGTTGTTAATCAAACTTATACAGTAGAAAAAGGAGATAGTCTTTATTCTATTGCAAAAAAATTTAATACAACAGCTGACAATATAAAAAGGAAAAACGATTTACAAACCAATTCTTTAAGTATTGGTCAAAAATTAGTTATATAGGAGGTTATAATGAATAATAATATTAATTATCCAACAATTCCAAAGAATGTTGTTATCCATCTAGGAAAGCCAGAAGAAGCAAGTAGACAAATAACCATTCCCTTTGCAGAATATATTAAAAATGTTGCTTCAAGTGAAATATATCCAACTTGGCCAACAGATGCCATAAAAGCAAATGTTTTAGCGATTATATCTTTTACTTTAAATAGAATTTACAATGAATGGTATAAATCCAAAGGATATAATTTTGATATAACTTCAGATCCAGCATTTGACCAAACTTTTGTTGAAGATCGAGAAATATATGATAATATTTCCCAAATAGTTGACAGTGTCTTTAATAACTATATTGTAAAAAAAAGTCAAGTTCAACCACTATTTGCAGAATATTGTGATGGAAAAGAAAAAACATGTGAAGGATTGTCTCAATGGGGAAGTGTAGAGCTTGCCAAACAAGGTAAAGACCCATTAAAAATTTTACAAAATTATTATGGAAATGATATAGAAATAATATATGATGGTGAAGTAGAAGATATAGATGAAAGCTATCCTGGATACGTTATTAAAAGAGGAATAGGTGGAAATATGGTTAGAATCCTTCAAAGAGAATTAAATCGTATTTCTAAAAACTATCCTGCAATACCAACTATTCCAGAGGTAAATGGAGTTTATAATCAAGAAACAGAAGAAGCAGTAAAAAAATTTCAAGAAATATTTAATTTACCTCAAACAGGAGAGGTTGATAAAACAACTTGGTATAAAGGTAAATATATTTATAACGCTGTAAAAAAATTAAATGATTTATATTCAGAAGGTTTATCTGTTGAAGAAGCAAATTTAAAATATCCAGAAAAAATAAAATATTCTGATACAGGAATATTTGTAAGAGTTCTACATTATTATCTAATTGTAATATCTTATTTTGATAATGAATTGCCATTACTAAATGTAAATGGAATATTTAATGATAATACTAAAACAATGGTATCTAATTTCCAAAGTAAATATGGATTAATTCCTAATGGAGAAGTTGATAGTAAGACATGGATTAAATTAAAAGAAGTATATAATAATACCATAAATAATATTCCAGATGAATATGTAATGTATCAAAACAAATTTTATCCAGGTGAATTTTTAACTAAAGGGATGAGAGGAGAGGAAATAACTAATCTTCAACAATTTCTTTTAGAAATATGTAATAAAAATCATATCATTCCAGGTGTAGTAGTAAATGGAGAATTTGATAATTTAACAGAACAATCAGTAAAAAAAATCCAACAAATGGTAGGTCAAGAAGAAAATGGAGCGGTAGGACCAGTAACGTGGGATACTATTGTAAAAATGGCTGAGAAATAATAAATTTATTTTAAAAGAGTAGTAATTGAGATATAATATTAATAGGAGATGAAATGATGAAGGATTTAGAAGAAAAGTATATAGAACTATTATTAAAAAGATGCTTAAATTTTGATAAAAGTAAATCTTTATTTATTAGTTATGATAAAGTAAATAAAAACTTTATTGATAAGGTAATTGAAAAAGCAAAAACTATGGGAATAAATGATATTGGAATAGATGAAGAAGATATTTACCTAACACATGATAAATTAAAAAAATTATCACTAGAAGAAATAGAAAAAGATCCTTATTTTAATAAAAGTAAATGGGATGAATATGCAAAAAAAGATGCTAGTTTCTTAATGCTGGAAACAGAATTTCCACATGTAATGGATGATATTGATCCAGAAAAAATAGCCAAAGCTAGATATATAAATAGAAGTACAAGAGAAATATTTAGACAAAAAGAAACAACTTATCAAATACCTTGGTGTATCGCAGCGCTTCCAAATGAAATTTGGGCTAAAGATATTTTTAAAAACGCAGATGATTCATTCGACAAATTATTTAAAGTTATCTGTAAAATATGTATGATTGATACAGAAAATCCTATAAAAAGTTGGGATGATTATTTAGAAAAAGTAAAAATAAATGCAGAAAAATTAAATGATTTAAAAATCAAAACAATTCATTATAAAAATAGTTTAGGTACCAATTTAAAAGTCGAAATGCCAGTTGATGCAGTTTGGAATAGTGCTGCAAGTGACGGAGATGGAAAAATGCTTGTTAATATGCCAAGTTATGAAATATTTTCATCACCAAATTATTTAAAAACTGAAGGAATAGTTTATTCATCTAGACCACTTGTATATGGTGGAGGAATAATTGATAATTTTTTTATAGAATTTAAAGATGGTAAAGTAGTAAATTATGATGCAAAAAAAGGTAAAGAAATATTAAAAGGTATTATTGAAAGTGATGAGAACTCATGTTTCCTAGGAGAAGTTGCCTTAGTAAATAATAATTCACCAATATCAAATACAAATTTAGTATTTAAAACAACACTTTTTGATGAGAATGCATCCTGTCATTTAGCTTTAGGAGATGGTTTTAGTGATTCTATAAAAGATGGAGAAAAACTATCAAAAGAAGAATTATTAGAAAGAGGAATTAATCAATCTAAGCAACATGTTGATTTTATGATTGGTACACCTGATCTTTTAATAGAAGCAGAAACTAAAGATGGTAAGAAATTAATCTTTAAAAATGGTAATTTTAATATTTAATGAGTAAAAATAAATATATTCTTCCTATGAAAGATTTATGGTATGTAGAGTATGGAGGAATAACAAAAGAATTTTCTCATTCGTGGGATATTCCATCACAAAGATATGCCTATGATTTTGAAATAAGAAAAGAAAACTTACCATATCATGATGATTATAAAAATAAGGAAAACTTTTATAGTTATAATGAAGATATAATCTCCCCACTTGAGGGATGGGTAGTAGATATAGAAAATAATTATCAAGATACAAAAATATTAAAAGATAGACCAATTATCTGTGATGCTAAAGATCCTCGTGGAAATTATATAATAATTAAACATAAAAATAATGAATATAGTTTAATTGCACATATAAAAAAAGATAGTTTTAAAGTAAAAATAGGAGATATAGTAGAAACAGGTCAATTACTTGCTAAAGTAGGTAATAGTGGTAATACAGAAGGACCACATATACATTTTCAAATTCAAGATAATGAAGATTTTAATAACTGTAATGGAATACCTATTACCTTAAAAAATGTATTAGAAAAATATCATGATAAATATAAAAAAGTAAAATATATTAATAAAGGTGTATATGTAAAAAATAAAACTCACTAAAGGGTGAATTCCTTAGGGATTAAGTGATTTTTATAAAAAGGACATAACTTGAAATAATAGTTATGCCTTTTTTATTGCTTGTTTTCTGTTGGCAAATCTATTTCACCAATAAAATTAAATACTATTTTTATTTTTTTAATCTTTTTAGTACCAATTGTGTCAGCATTATAAATATAAACTTTTTCAATAAATGTTCTAATTATTTCTGCATCAAGTTTTGTGATGTTGGTATAGCATTTAACAAGATTAAGAAAACTACTTGTATTAGTGATTTTTTCTTGTTCATTTTTAATAATCTTATTTAATTCAGTAATTCGCACATTTAGAGTTTTTTGTTCATTTTCATAAGCAAAGGTCATTTTTTTAAATTGTTTATCACTGATTTTTCCTTCAACATGACAAGCGCAACATCTTCAATGTCTTCGTCATCAAGTTCTTCTTCTGGAGGAGGTTCATCAGGAGGAGGATCATCTGGTGGTGGATCCGGTGGTGGAGGTGGAGGTTCATAGTAGCAGTGAATCTAAGCTTAAGTAGACAAAAAAGTCTACTTTTTCTTTTGTTATGATATAATAGAGTAGGAAGTGACTAACTATAAGAAGTCAAGTCAATTTCATCAAAAATCTTAAAAAG
>CAZYZU010000003.1:0-34501 GCA_964652065.1 uncultured Muribaculaceae bacterium | reverse complement strand
GAGCCCGACGAGCTACCGAACTGCTCCATCCCGCGATATTATAAGTGGCGGAGAAAGAGGGATTCGAACCCCCGCGCCGGTTGCCCGACCTCCCGGTTTTCAAGACCGGTCCCTTCAACCAGGCTTGGGTATTCCTCCGTGATTGTTGCTTCGTCTTTTCCAGACGACAAACTGATTATATCATATAAAATTTATTAATGTCAACAATTTTTATATCTTAATTTTTAAAAAAATTTTTAGCTCATAATAATATATGCTAGGTTTTATAATTTTACTCTAATAAAGATTCTGACTTTTGTATAACTTTGGGCTTATTCTCTATTTTCTCTAATGTTAATATTATGATTATTAGTAGAAACAATACTAGTAGCTTTAATATCTTCTAATCCATCTATTAAGACTATTATAAAAATTAAAATATCCAGAAAGTAAAGTCATATTATCTTTCATGATAAAGTACCTAAAAAAATAATTAAGAATATAAGTATAATAGTATAAAAAAATCAATCTCAAAAGATTGATTCATGTAATTAAATCGATTAATCGACTAATTTTCGTTTGGTGCCTAAGGCCGGACTTGAACCGGCACGAGGGTTGATTCTCGCAGGATTTTAAGTCCTGTGCGTCTACCAATTCCGCCACTCAGGCACATAATGGTGACCTGTATGAGATTCGAACTCATGACCCTTTGATTAAAAGTCAAATGCTCTACCAACTGAGCTAACAGATCAAAATATAATAAATGGCTGCCTCGGTTAGATTCGAACTAACGCATGTCAGAGTCAAAGTCTGATGCCTTACCACTTGGCTACGAGGCAACTTAAATGGTGGAGAGGAATGGATTCGAACCATTGAACCCGATGGGAACAGATTTACAGTCTGTCGCGTTTAGCCTCTTCGCTACCTCTCCAAAAAAAATGGTGCCGAAACCAGGACTTGAACCCGGAACCTACTGATTACAAATCAGTTGCTCTACCAATTGAGCTATTTCGGCAAAATATATGGTGGACGATATAGGACTCGAACCTATGACCCCCTGCTTGTAAGGCAGGTGCTCTAACCAACTGAGCTAATCGTCCAAATGCAATCAATTGACAGTATCAAATATATCAGTTAATGATTATTTTGTCAATACTCATTTTAATTTTTTTTTGATAAAATTTCTTCTTCTTTGATTTTTGTCCATTTTTCCATATTTTTTGAAAGGCCTTCAAATTTTGTTCCAACTTCTTTTATTTTGTTTTTCTTTTGTTTATTTGGTTTATATTCGATATTTTTTATAGTTAATTTTGCATGAAAATCATCACTTTGTAATTCTAAAATTTTTACTTTTATTTTTTCTCCTACTTCAACATAATCATTTATGCTTCTCACAAAAGAATCTGATATTTCAGATATATGAATTAACCCACTATATTTCTCATCTATATTAACAAAAATACCATATTTTTCAATTCCAGTTACAACACCAGTTACGATATCACCAGTTTTATATTCTTTTTTTGCTGACATTTTATATTGCTCCTCTTCTTTTTTATTGTATCAAAAAAACTAGTATTTATCAACATTATTTCTTTACATATAATCTTTTTATTTGTATAATTGGATTGGTGATGAATATGAATTCTAGTAATAACAATAAAGATATTGAAGATAAGATAATTGCTTTAATAGATAAAATTAGACCCTTTCTAATTAGTGATGGTGGTAATCTTGAATATATTAAATATGAGAATAATATAGTATACGTAAGATTACTGGGAGCTTGTTCGGAATGTTCCATGTTAGATGTTACATTAAAAGATGGCATCGAACAACTAATTATTAATGAAATACCTGAAATTAAGTCAGTGGAAAATATAAAATGATTAAATCCAGCTTATTTCTGGTATTTTTTTTATTTCGTTAATTATAATATAAATATTTTTTATATAATCTTCATATTCACTATTTCTTTTTATTATATTTTCTATTTTGTTTTCCTCTATCCTTTTATTAAGGATATCATCATAAAGATCAAAATAAAATGTAACAAAAAACATTCTTGCATATATCATTTTACATGTAATTTCATCTAAACTTTTTTTTTGCAATATTTTTTTTATTTCTTCATAATCGTATTCTTTCTTTATAAATAAATATTTTAAATATTCAGATACATCCCTACTTTTATGGTCTACAATTATATTTAGTGGATTGGACAGTTCATTAAAATCGTTTATTCTTCTATGTGATATCACATATTCAGTTGATGTGTTTTTGGTTAAATCATTATCCTTTATATATTGAACACTATTTTCTGCTAGTCCTATATAATACCAGATACTATTTCTCAATAATTTATATTTGCTTTCTATATGCAATATTTGATATTCTATATAATCAATTTTATTTGTCCATAATTTAGTCCAATTTGTTCTTAATATCTTATTAATTAAGTTATATGATAATATGACCTTATTTTGATTTATAATATAATTTAATGGTTGTATTTTTTTGCGTTTTTTTATTAATACATAATTTTTATTATGTATGATAGTTATCATTCTATTTTGACGATTAACAATAAGTTCATCATAGATATTTATATTTTTTAAGACATTATAAATTTGAACAATTTCATCTTCTTCTCTATCACATGGTATAAATTCATATTCATTCTTATTGAAATTAAACCTATATTTAAAATGTTCTTTTGTGATATTTACATTACTAATATTATAATAATATTCAATTAAATTTTTTATTTATACCACCTCAATATAATTATATTCTTTTCAATTTTATTTAGAAAAAAAAAGAACATTATTTAGTTCTTTCTTCATTTGGTAATGTATTCATGATTGGAGTTAACATTTCATCTATTTCTTGCATATCTTTTAATGCCTGTTCTTTTACAGATAAATGTTTTTGTTCCTCACCATCAATTTGAATTTTTTCTGTTTCTAATTGCTCATTTACATGATGTAGAGCATTTAATGTTTCTGTTAAATTATAAATTTTTTCTTCTGCTGCTTTTGTTGCTTCTTCTGCTTCTTTTCTTGCTTCTGCTTCACGTAATCTTTTTTCTTCTAATTCTTGTTTTAATTTATTTCTTCTTTCATTTTCTTTTAATGTTTCTTCTTTTAATTTCATTAATTTTTCTTTATATGATAATTCAGCACTTTTTTCTAATTGGTTTTCATTATTTTCTGCTAAAGAATCACTTATATTTGAATTTGTAAAATCAAATTCTTTACTTTTTCCAAAATCCGACACTGTTAAGACAGAACCATCATCTAAATCTTTACTGACATTTGAGAAATCAAATATTTTACTTTTACCATCGTCGCTAATACTTACAACTGTTCCATCTTCCTTTACAGTATCAGTATAATTTCTTTCGGGAGCAATAGTAACTTCTTCTCTTTGAACATTTTCTTCTTTTTCATCAGTTGGACTTAAATTTATTTCTTGGTCAACATTTATATCAGAAATATTATTTGATTGATCCTTCATTTCTATTGCTGGCATTTTAGTTTTTTCAACATTTTCAAAATTAAAGAAGTCATCAATACTTTTGATATTGTCAGATTGTATAGGTTCTTCTATAGTTGTTTCATTTTTCTTAGATGACTCATTTTCTTTATTTGGTGTAGGTATAGACAAATCATCTTGGATAATATCTTTATGTGCAAGCCTATATAATGAATCTTCAGTATCCATTTTATTTTCAAGATCAAAATTATAAATTGGTTCTTCAGGTGTTTGTTCCTTATTTTCTTCATGTTTTTCATTTGTAGAATCCATTTGTTCTTGTGGTTTAGCACTTTCAAATCCTTCTTTAAGCATTTGTACAACATTTTCTCTGTTTACTTGTTCAACATCTAAATTATCTTCTTCTTTTTGAAAATTATTTGGAATTTCATTTTGTTCTGATATTGGAGCAAATTTATTTTTTATTTCCTTTGCCCAATTCCATATTAATTTTGCTCTTCCGCAGACTTTTTCTTTTACTTTTAAAGCTCTAGATTTTCTTGATTCAATCTTGTCAATATAAATTTGACGTATTTTTATTTTTTCATTAAGCTTTTCTATTTTTTTCATATAATATGATTGCTCGTAATTGCTTAATTCTTCATTACCTAATTTCTGCTCTATTGCTTCTTTTTTCTCTTTATACATTTCTTGAACAGCCTTATGAGTTTTTGTTCCTCTAAATGTTCTAAATCCACGTTTTAAGATATTCTTAGTTTTATCAGTGAATTTTATTCTTTTATTTTCTTTTCTTCTTGGATCATTTTCGTTATTAATAACTTGTGTTAAATCTCGATCAACATATTCTGTATTATCAGTCATGTCAAACCCTCCTATCTATTATTCATCCTTTGAAAGTTCACGTAAAACATCTTTTATTCTTGTCCATTCTTCTTCATCTTCTACGCCTAAAAGTTTTGGTTCTCCTGATTCACGATTAACATTTGAAACATATACAGTAACATTTCCATTTTCATCTTTTTCATTTTTTGTATAAATAACATATTCTTTTTTGTTATCTTTAAATTCAAATGCTAAAATAACCTCAACTTCTTCTGTTGTACCATCTTCAGATACAATAGACATAATCTTTTTTTCTTCTTGACTTTCAATATTGTTTTCCATATTAAATGTTCCTCCCTTTACTATTCATATACATTCATTTTATCATATAATCAAAATTTTACAATAGTTATTTTACTTTTTTTAATAAAAACCATTTTGCTCCATAAGCACAGTAGTTTTCTATATAACTATCAAGGTTCTTAATATTATTTATTTCTTTTACTTTTTTATTTTCATTATCAAAAAAACCTTTTAATCTTAACTTATCATAAGCATAATCACCAAATATGTAATCATAATCATCAAAATAGTCAGTAAATTTTTCTTCTATTTCAGGCTGATTATATATACTATTATCATCTTTCATTATTTCATAATTGTTATTATTTAAAATTACCTTTTTCATAACTCTACCTCTGTTTTCAATTATATCATAATTTTTATTCTATAGGAAGTGAATAAATTTGTGAATCTCTTTGCAGACCAGATTGATAATAATCAGGTATAACACCTTGTATTATCTTTATTGTTAATGGTATATCGACTTCTGTTTTTACAGATTTTGTTAGAAGTGGCATACTAATTTGTTCAATTACTTCGACATGAATGAATATTTCTAAATATACGCTATTAATTCCATAAGTTTTTGCTTCTGTTTCAATATTTGTGGTTACATAACCAATGAAATTTAATTTTATTGGCACAACTGGACCGTTGTTTGATAGTAAGGCATTTGAATACAATATACCAGCTGGGAGTTCACAAACTACTCCTTTTTTTATTTTTTTATATCTTAATCCTTGAAAAGTATTGGCTAATTCCATATCATCTATTTTTCCGTTTTCTAACATTATCAATCTATTCTGTACTTTCGTTGTTACATTTTCTAAAAGGTTATTTACTTTTTTTACATCAAAATCTATCATTTGGATTTCATTTTCGTCATTTTTTGTTATTTTGAAAATATCGTTATCTAACTCACTTAAAAATTCTTTATCAAGGGAAAAGTTCACTACATATGTTCCAAATCTTTTTGCTTCTATTGTTGAATATCTTAATATTGATGGGTTTAATTTTTTGCTTACAAGTTGAATTAGAATTAGTGATAGTATGAATGATATTATTACTGTCCATAATATAATTTTTTTATTTTTCATATTTTATAATATGCACAAAAAAATGATAGAATTCTATCTATCATTTAGTAGCTGTTGTAATTCTTTACATTTTTCTTCATCCATTGGTAAAATATCTTTTAATTTGTAATCAATATTTAATTTTTTATATTTATCTTTACCTAACGTATGATATGGTAACAATTCCACTTTACCAATGTTTTTTAAATCTTTAATAAAATTTTTTAATCCAAGAATAAACTGTTCATTATCATTTATACCTGGAACAATTACTGTTCTTAACCACATCTTTTTATTTTTCTTCTGGCAAGTATATAAAAACTTTAAGGAATTTGTTATATCTCTTCCTGTTATTTCTTTGTACTGATCTTTTTTATAAGATTTTATATCAAAAATGACTAGGTCAACTAAATCTAGGATTTCATTATAATCTGTAGTTGAACCAGCAGTATCTATTGCAGTATTAATTTTATACTTTTTACAAAGTTTTAAACATTCTATTAAAAATTTTTTTTGAACAAGAGGTTCTCCTCCTGAAAATGTAATTCCACCATCTTCTCCATAATAATTTTTATATCTTAAGGCTTTTTCAATTAACTCTTCTGGGCTCATTTTTATATTTCCGGTTTTTGTTGCCCAAGTTTCTGGATTGTGACAATATTTGCATCTTAATGGACAACCTTGTAGAAAGACAACAAATCTAATTCCAGGTCCATCTACAAGTCCCATTGTTTCAATTGAATTAATATCTCCTAAGATATTAGATTTTTTCATGGAATGTCCTGCTTATTACTTCTAATTGTTGTTCACGACTTAATCTATTAAAGTGAACTGCATAACCACTAACTCTAATAGTTAATGTTGGATATTTTTCAGGGTGATCCATAGCATCAATTAGAGTTTCTCTATTTAAAACATTAACATTTAGATGTTGTGCTTTTTGTTTGAAATACCCATCCATTAATGAAACTAAATTAGTAATTCTTTCATCTTCATTATGACCTAGTGCAGATGGTGTAATTGAGAAGGTATTTGAAACTCCATCTTCACAAACATCGGTATATGGTATTTTTGCTACTGAGTTAAGTGATGCCAAAGCTCCATTTTCATCTCTTCCGTGCATTGGATTAGCTCCTGGTGCAAAGGCAACTCCTGCTTTTCTTCCATCTGGAGTTGATCCTGTTTTCTTTCCATAAACAACATTTGATGTAATTGTTAGAATTGACAATGTATGTTTTGCGTTTTTATATAATTTATGGCTTCTTAATTTAGTAATAAATCTTTTTACTAATTCAATACCAATTTGATCTACTCTATCATCATCGTTTCCATACTTTGGAAATTCTCCTTCAATAGAGAAGTCTGTTGTTATTCCTTCTTCATTTCTAATTGGTTTAACTTTAGCATATTTAATTGCTGATAATGAATCTACTGCAACTGAAAATCCAGCTACACCAAATGCCATTAATCTATTAACATCAGTATCATGCAAAGCCATTTGCCCTGCTTCATAAGCATATTTATCATGCATAAAATGAATTATATTCATTGCATCAACATATGTTTTTGCGACTTTATCTAACACTTTATCATAGCTTTTAATTACTTTATCATAATCAAGAATTTCATCGTCCATCTTATCAATACCATCAACGATTAATCCTCCTTTTACTTCATCAACTCCACCATTTAGTGAATATAAAAGTGATTTTGCAAGGTTACATCTTGCTCCAAAAAATTGCATATCTTTTCCTATTCTCATAGCAGAAACACAACAAGCAATTCCATAATCATCTCCATACATTGGTCTCATAACGTCATCATTTTCATATTGAATTGAATCAGTTTCGATAGAAACTTTTGCACAATACTTTTTAAAATTCATTGGAAGTTTTTCAGACCAAAGAATGGTTAAATTAGGTTCTGGTGATGATCCTAAATTCTTTAGTGTATGCAAATATCTAAATGAGTTTTTTGTAACTAATGGTTTTAAATCTTTTGTAAGTCCTCCGATTGATTCTGTTACCCAAGTAGGATCACCAGCAAATAAATCGTTATATTCAGGAGTACGAAGATGTCTTGCTAGACGAAGTTTAATAATAAACTGATCAATTATTTCTTGAGCTTCATCTTCAGTGATTAATCCTTCTTCTAAATCTCTTTCTACATAAATGTCTAAGAAAGTTGAGGTTCTACCTAAACTCATAGCAGCTCCATTATTTTCTTTTATTGCAGCAAGATATCCAAAGTAAACCCATTGAGTTGCCTCTTTTGCATTAATAGCTGGTTTAGATATATCAAAACCATAAGTTGCAGCCATTTCTTTTATTTCATTTAAAGCTTTGATTTGCATACTTACTTCTTCTCTTAATCTGATTATTTCTTCTGTGATTTCAACTTTTTCTAAAGCCATTCCATCTTTTTTCTTTTCATCAATTAAATAATCAATTCCATATAAAGCAATTCTTCGATAGTCTCCTATTATTCTTCCTCTTCCATAAGCATCAGGAAGTCCGGTTAATAGTCCAACATGTCTTGCTTTTCTAATATCACTTGTATAAGCATCAAATACTCCATCATTATGAGTTTTTCTATATTTAGTAAATTTTTCAGCAACATCTTTATCCCACTCATATCCATAAGCAGCAAGAGATTCTTTTACCATTCTTACTCCACCATATGGGTTAACCATTCTCTTTAATGGCGCATCTGTTTGAAGCCCAACAATAACTTCATTTTCTTTATCTATATATCCAGCATTAAATGAGTTAATACCTGAAACATTTTTTGTATCAACATCTAGAATACCGTTTTCTAATTCTTTTTTTATTAAGTCTTCACATTTATTCCAAACTTTTGTTGTAGCAGCAGTTGGCCCTGATAGGAAACTTTCATCTCCTTCATATAATGTATAATTATTTAAAATGAAATCTTCAACATCTATTTTTTGTTTCCAATTTTCTCCTTTAAAATTTCTATAATAATCCATATTACTACCTTCCTTCTATCTAATTTTCACAATTGTTATTATATCAAAAAAAAGAGTTATTTAAAACTCTTATTCAAATATTTTACTGTTTATTGTCATTTTTATTAACTAATATTACATCTTCACCTATTTTTTTAATATCTTTCCAATATACTATAGTATCTTCATCTTTATTAAAAGAGAGAAACTTTCTACCAGCTTCAATTATTAGTGATTCAATATTCCCTAAGTTATCAATGTTTACATCAATAATATTCCCAACATTTCTGCCGTCGATCATATTAACAATATTTTTACTTTGTAAATCAGAAAGTCTCATATTATCACCTATTTAAGTATATGCAAATTATTTCAACACTTTCTTTAAAGAAGCTATAGCTGATTTTTCTAGACGTGATACTTGTGCTTGTGAGATTGATAATTCGTCTGCAATTTCCATTTGTGTTTTTCCAATAACAAATCTTTGATCTAGAATATGTTGTTCTCTTTCATTTAAATTGTCTATTGCCTCATTTAGAGCTAACTTTATTTCTAAATCGTTACTATTTGCTTTTTTATCTTCTATTTGATCGCATAAATAAATAGTGTCTCCACCATCGTTATAAATTGCTTCAAACATACTAACAGGTTCTCTTAATGAATCAAGAGAATTAACAATATCGAATGGAGTTACTCCCAAATCTTTAGCAATCATCTCCATTGGCGGTTCAATTCCTGTTTTTGCAAGATATTCTTCTTTATATTTTAATGTCTTGTAAGCTATATCTTTTAGGGATCTACTCACTCTTATACTATTATTATCTCTTAGATATCTTCTTACTTCTCCAAGTATCATAGGGACTGCATATGTTGAAAATCTAACCTCATGTGAAAGATCAAAATTATCTATTGCTTTTAAAAGACCAACACAACCAACTTGGAATAAATCATCCATGTTATCACATCTATTTGTAAATCTTTTTAAAATAGATAAAACTAATTTTAAATTCCCATTTACTAAATCTTCTCTTGCAAATGGGTCACCTTCTTGCATTTTTTTAAATAGTTCAGTCATTTCTTTATTGGTTAAAACTTTGATATTTGCTGTGTTCACACCACTGATTTCTACTTTGTGGCGTGCCATAAAAAAAATCTCCTTTCATATCTGTTATGATACAAATGGAGAATTTTTATGCATTATTTTTTTTCTTTTGGAAATTTTCATCTGAAATATTATCAAAAATCACTATATTATTTTCAGTTATATTTTTTAAGATACTGATTGCATCTATTTTATAATTGTAAGGTTCATTAGCTAGCAAATAAATTAATTTATTACATTTAAATTTGCTAGCTAAGTCATCACCTATATTTTTGTTTATAAAAATATTGTCATAATTATCTTTGATTTCTTTTTTGGGATTTGACATCATCAATAATAATCTGTTAGCAACTTCAAGATTCGAAAAAATATGTTTAATATTTTTTGTTACATTACTATCATCAGTAAAACAATCTAAAAAGGATATTTCATCTATAGATATTCTATATGCTAACTCATCAATGAAAGATTCGTTTTTAATTTCTTTAAAAGCATTTTTTAAAACTTGTTTATATATTTTAGGAATTGTTGGAATGATATTTTCAGGTTCTGCTACTGCCTTTTCAAATATAGAGTTATATTTTCTATCTGAACAAGTTTCATATAAAGCATTTATTTGTTTTACAATTTGAGTTTGAACTGGATAACTATTAGTCTTTATTTTATAAAGATCTTCTTCTTTATTCATATGACTAATTATAGTTACTATTCCTTCTTCTAACCCCTTTCCATAATAAACTTCTTCATTATCATATTCTTTTATTTTTTTATTAAGCTTTCCATCAATTAATGCATGGGCAAGTTCATGTTCTATTACATCAAGACTACATCTATTATTTTTGATAATGATTGCTTTTGTTTCATTATTATAAAATCCAACAACTTCGTCATCTGTTTTATTTCCTTCTATATAAATTTTTTTAAACAAATTTTCATTTATAACATATATACCTCTAAAACCACTTTTTTTTAATTGATTTTCTATTTCTTCGTATGAAATTACATTATTAAGTTTTTTAGAAATTCCTTCTATCCCCAATTTAAGTATGTCATCATTTTTTTCTAAAGTATCAACTAAGTTTTTTAATTCTTCTTTAAAAATATATAAATCATCCATAATAAACTACATCTCCTAAATTTCTGGTTATTATATCATATATGTATGTTTTGTTCAACAAAAAAAAGAAATAGTGTTTTATTTCTTATCATAATTTTTTAGAAATGATGTTTTTTCTCCGTCTTTTTTTATCGCTAACAATGTATCAACATTTACATTTTCTGTTGATTTAAAAATATTATAAACTACTAACGGATTTTTTCCTTCTAATTTTTTTATCAAATTTTTTATTTCAATTCTTTTTGATGTTGTCTCATCTTTTACAATGTTTTCAGTAAACTTACAAGCACAATTAATAAATTCTAAGTTATTATATTTTTTAAAAGCAATTATATCTTTTTCTCTTATTAAATAAAGTGGTCTTATTAATTCCATATTTTGAAAGTTAGTACTATGTAGTTTAGGGGGCATACTTTTATATTCTCCACCATAGAAAATACTTAATAAAACTGTTTCTATTACATCATCAAAATGGTGACCTAAAGCTATTTTATTACAGCCTAATTCTTTTGCCTTATTATATAAACAGCCTCTTCTCATTCTTGCACATAAATAACATGGATTTCCTTTTACATTATTGTTATCAACTACTTCAAATATATCTGATGAAAACATTTCTATTGGTATATCTAGCAATTTTGCATTTTCTTTTATTTTATTTTGATTTTTTTTACTATATCCTGGATTCATCACAAGAAATACTAATTCAAAATTAACTTTTCCATGTCTTTGTAATTCTTGCATACACTTAGCTAAAATAAAGGAATCTTTTCCTCCAGATATGCAAACAGCAATTTTATCATTTTCTTTTACTAATTCATAATCTCTTACTGCTTTTGTAAATTTTCTCCAAATATCTTTTCTAAATTTTGTAATAATGCTTCTTTCAATCTTTTGTCTATCTGTTAACATGATTCTTTTCCTTTGCAAGAATTATTCATTTTATTAATACCATCAATATAAATTTTCTTTAATTCTTTTTGTTGTTTTTTAGTAAGTTTTTTATCTCCATTTTTTTGTGATGAAACTGTTGAGGTATGTTTTAAAACTATTTTTCCATCTTTTATAAATAATACTGTTGGAAAATAAAGTCTTTTAATAGAATCATCGTTCAGTCCTTCATAAACATCTGCTTTTTCTTTCAATAATTCTAATATTTTATAATAATTATCTGTTCCTTTTTTTATTGTTGCGGTTTCTTCTCCATTTAACATTTTTTCATCTCTAATTGCAAAAGCATTAAAGTAATAGACAGTTTTTATATTTTTTTCTGTTGTTGCATCAAGAAAGGTTTCAATCATACTTCTACACCAAGAGCTTTGAGGATAACCTAAATAAATTATTCCTGTTCCATCTTTTAAGATATTTATTACTTCTTTTGATCCAATATATTTAATATTATTTCTTTCTAGAATATTAACATTCATATATTTTTCTTTAAATAAATTTTTTGAATTATTATATTTTTCATATTCAATTCTAAATTTTCTTTCATCTTTACTTATCTTTGTTGTTGTAATAGTTATTGTTGATAAAATTATTGTCAGTATTACTGAAATTACAATAAGTACTTTTACTAATTTTTTATTCATTATTATCACTCCTATTAATTAATAACTGAATATTTTGTAATAATTTTTCTTCATCTTTTTTTGTTCTTTTCTTTGGACCTTTTACATTTGTATGTTTTCTTACTTTTCTATTTATATTTTTCATTTCCATTAAATAATCAATATTTTCATTTGTATAAAAATTACCTAATTGATTAAGACAATATGCTTTCTTTGATAAAGCAATTATTGCTACGCCATAGTCTTGAGTTAGAACTAAATCATTTTCTTTTATCTCGTTTTCAAGAAGTAAGTCTGCAGCATTGGCTCCAACTGATGCTACTACTATTTTTGCATAATCACTTTCGATATAATGAGAAGTATCAATATAAATAATTACTTCTTTTTGATACTGTTTTCCTAATTCAATTATTTCTTTTACGTTTGGGAAAGCATCCCCATCTATTAATATTCTCATATTACTCTTTTAAATTCTCCTGGTATTGGTGTTTCAAAAGTCATATCTTTTTTTAATATTGGATTAAATAATTTTAATTTATTTGCATGTAAATAAAGTCTTCCAAATCTTTTATCTTTTTCTCCATATTTTGAATCTCCAACAATCGGATGATCTATATTTGCAAGTTGAACTCTAATTTGGTTTTTTCTTCCTGTTTCTATATTTATCTTTAATAATGAATAATCATTTTTTTCTTTAATAACTTTATAATTAGTTACTGCTTCTTTACCTTCTGCTTTTTTTGTAATATAAACTAAATTAGTTTTTGTTTCTAATAATTTATTTACTAATCTATCGTTTTTTTTATCTAATATTCCTTTTACAACAGCAGTATATTCTCTTAATTTAACTAGATCATTCCAATCTTTTTGTAATTTATCTTTTGTTCTTTCATCTTTAGCAAATAAAACTACTCCACTAGTATCCCTATCTAGTCTATGAACTACAAAAACTTTATTGAATTTACTTTTGCTTTTTAAATATTCACTTACATAATGATAGAGAGTTTTTTCGTTTTCTTTAATTGTTGCGATTGTTAAAAGACCACTTGGTTTATTAACTACTATAATATAATCATCTTCATATAAAATATCAAAGACTAAATCATTTGTATTTTTACTTTTTGTATCAATTACAATAGTCATTCCTTTTGTAATATTATAATTATATTTTGTAGTTTTTGTTTTATTTACATAGATTGATCCATGTGTTAAATACGATTTTATTTTTTTCTTTGGCATATCTAAATTATTATATAAATAATTTAGTAGTTCATCGTCTTTTTTTACTATTAATTTCATCTTATTACCCCATTCTTCTTTTCTAATTTTAATACTTTATGGCAATCACTTAATGCTTCAAAACTATTCATAATATCAAAACATGCATTATCTTCTTTTCGACCACGAAATTCAACTAATGGTTCCATTTGATCTTCTAAATAATCAAATAAATTTGAATCTTGGTATTTAATACTTCTTAATTTATCTACTATTTTTTTAGGATTATCAAGTATTAAATCTAAAAATCCATTTTTGCCCATAATGTCCATTAATACAGTTGCGATTTGTATTTCCATTAAATATCTGCTTTCTTTTGATCCTAATGATTCTTTATCTGGATATGCCTTATCCCATACATCTTGAGTTATTTTTTCTGTAATCCCTTCATCAAGGCGTTGATTACTATCTTCTGGAGATGTTTCTCTAAAATAAATATCTCCATTTTCATCTTCTGATGTTTTAATAAAAAAGTGGGTTAATTCATGCATTAAAGTATATTCTTTATCACTAGAAGTTTTTGCTTTAACAACAATACCATATTGATTATTCTTAAAAAAATTATAGCTTCTACAATTAATATTCTTAACAGATAATTCTAATAAGTCATCATCATTTTCATCAAATCTAATGATATCAATTGATTCAATTCTTCTTGAAAAATATTCTATTGGTCTATTTGTTAAAATACTTGCACCTCTACAATAGTCTCCTATCGCTTTAACAGCAAGGAATTTATCTTCTTCAAGAACTGTCTTAAATTTGTCATTACATTTTATTAATCTTTGATGTACTTCCCCATAAATATTTGGCATACCGATCACCTAAGTCATAGTATATCACAAAAGTTGAAAAAAACATTACAAATTTGTAATGTTTATATTGTTTTTAATTTCTTTTTTATATTTTTCTACTCCTGGTTGATCAAATGGATTAACATTAAATAAATAAGCAGAAAGAGCTGATGACATCATGAAGAATGATATTAACTCGCCTATATTATATAATGATAATTTTTCTATTGTAATAATATTGCTTGGAGTATTTTCTTGGTAATGAGCTGTTGCGACTGATGTTAATACTTTTTGATTAATATCATTTAAAGTATAGTTATTTAGTACTATATCATTTGTATTTTCTACTTTAATAACTGTTTCAAAAACTATATTTTTACCTTCTTGTAGAAATTGTCCTAGTGAATGTAAATCTCTTGTATTAACTGATGATACTGGAAATATTCCTTTATTACTTTTACCTTCACTTTCACCAAATAATTGTTTTAACCATTCTGTAAAATAATACATTGATGGTTCATAAACACTAAAATTTTCTACTAGTTTATTTTGTTCAAATAATTTGTTTCTGATATTAGCATAGATATATGCCTTATCTTTATAATTAAACCCGTTCATATATCCAGATATTAGTTCATTAATATCAAGACCTAAAACAGATAATGGAAGAAGATGAGCAGGTGTTATCATACTGTATCTTCCACCAATATTTTTATCTATTTCAAATGATGTATAATTATTTTTATTTGCTTCTTCTCTAAGTAATCCATTTTCTTTATCTGTTGTAATAATTATTCTTTTTTGTAATTCTTCTTGACTATATTTGTTTTCTAAAAAATCTTTAATTATTTTATAAGTTAAATTTATTTCAAGTGTTGTTCCAGATTTACTTATAACATTTACTGATATATCTTTATCTTTAATATAGTCTAGAACATCTTGAAGATATTTACTTGATAAATTATTACCAATATAAATAACTTCTGTTTTTTGTTTAATAAAAGAAGGAATAAACATTTCTTTTAGAGCGTAACTTCCCATAAAAGATCCACCTATTGCTATTACTAGGAGTACATCTGATGAAGATGTTATTTTTGATGATGTTTCTTCTATTTTTTCAATAACTTCTTTACTAGTTTTTCTTTGATACCATCCAGTCATGTTATCATTTTCTAGTTTTTTAAAGAGAGTATTTTGTAAATTTTTATCTAAAGCTATTTCTACATAGTTTTTCATATATGTAGAAAAATCAAATTTTATCATAGCTTACCTTCTTTCACTAATATATACTTTTACATTGTGTTCTTTTTTGTTTTCGTTTAATTCAATTACATTACTATTTTGTTTTTTACCATCAATTAATAATTTATCTTCTTTAGAGAAAATTACTTCAATAGTATAAATTGTATTTCCAAATTGATATGTAATTTCAAAATCACCAAAGTCTTTTGGAACATTAGGTTCTATTACTAATTTGTTTCCATGTTTTTGGAATCCTAATATTTCATCAATTCCAACACGATAGAACCATGCAGCTGAACCTGTATACCATGTCCATCCACCTCTTCCTTCGTATCCTTGTTTTGAGTAGATGTCTGCGGCTATAACATATGGTTCTACTTTATATTTATTTACAGATTCTTTATCAAGAGTTCTATTAATTGGATTTATCATTTGATAATAGTTATATGCTTTATCTAGATTTCCTGTTTTAATTAAAGCCATTATATACCACGAAGTAGCGTGTGTATATTGTCCTCCATTTTCTCTTATTCCCATAGGGTAACTCATGATGTATCCGGGATTATTTAGAGAAGTTTTAAATGGTGGTGTTAATAATTTTATAATTTTATTATCTTTATCAACTAAGTTTTTCTCAACAGAATTAATTACTTTTTGAACTCTAGAATTTTCTACTACTTCACTTAATATTGAAAAACTTTGTGAAATTAAATCAATCTTACACTCTTCATTTTCACTGCTTCCTAACTTATCTCCATTATCGAAATAAGCTCTTAAGTAATAGTCATTATCCCAAGCGTTTTCATTTAAGTTTTTCTTTAATTTATCATTAAATTTCTTATAAGATGATGTTTTAACATTCTTATCATAGCTTTCCATTAATTTGATAAATCTATTTATAATCTCATATAGGAAGAATCCTAACCAAACACTTTCGCCTTTACCTTTGATACCGACTTTATTCATACCATCATTCCAGTCACCACCACCCATTAAAGGTAGACCATGACTTCCTAGGTTTTCCATTGAAAGTTTTAAAGATAGTAGTAAATGGTCTAGAAGAGTTTCTTTATGGTCACTAAATGAGAAAACTAAACCTCTTTCATTTTCATGATCTGTTAGATTGTCTCCTACTACAAACTCTACTTCTTCTTTTAAAATGTCAAAATCTTCAGTTATATCTATGTAATGAAGGGTTGCGTAAACTAGCCATAAATAATCATCTTTATATCTACTTCTTAATCCAAAACGATTCTTATCATGCCACCAATGAAGAACATCCCCTTCAATAAATTGATGTTTAGCATTGATTAAGATTTGTTCTCTTGTATATTTGTCATCTACATCGCAAATGTTCATTGCATCTTGTAATTGATCACGATATCCAAAAGCACCACTTACTTGATAGAATCCTGCTTTAGCCATTATTCTTGATGATAGGGCTTGATATAGATACCAACCATTTAAAACATAATTTAAACTTTCATCTTTTGTTTCAACTTTTATTTTAGATAGTTTTTCATTCCAATTGTTTTGAACTTCTTTTAATTCTTTTTTAGCATTCTTAATATTATTATATTTATTTATTAAGGCTAAATTTTCTTCATCCTTTTTACTACAACCTAAAGTAAATACTATTTCTTTTTCTTCTTTTGCATCTAGTGTTATAGATGTTTTAATATCTTTTACTAATATTTTTTCTATTGTTGTGGAATTTATCTTTTCACTTGATGACATAAATACATTAACATCACTATAGTCTATACTATAAACATTTCTAAGTTTTAAATAATTATCATTTCCCATGAACTCGGTTAAAATATGTCTACTAGTTTTTTCTTCAAAGTTACCAAAAGTTGGATTAATCCAGAATGAAACATCTAGCTTTTGCTTCTTATTTTCTTTATTAGTAAGTTTTAAAATATATATTTTTACATTATCTTCACGAGCAATAAATTCTGTTAGGGAATGATTCAACTCTTTTGTTTCACTTTCTAGTGTAGAATATCCAAATCCGTGAATACATTTTGTTGGATCAAATATTTTTCCATTAATTGATATTCCTTCTGATTTATCATTAATAACCATTTCATTAGTCCATGATGTTATTTTGAATTCTCCACTATTGTATGCATAAGTGTAACCACAACCATTATTAGTTATTATGGTACCAAAGTTTTTATTAGCAATGACATTACTCCATGGAGTTGGAGTATTATTATTAGTTATTACATATTCTTTTCCATTGTTTTTAAAACCACCAAAATCATTATTAAATTTAAGCTTTTCAGTAGAAACTAACTCTAAATTATTTTCATATTCTTTAATATGATAATCATTAATTTTATTATTTTGTTGAAGAATATCTAACTCATCTTTTAGAGAATGATGACCCTTTATATCAAATGTTAATCTTGGCACTATTTTTAGAAGTGATTTTTCTTCTCTTGTAATATTTGATAAAGGTATAACTGTAACAGATCCTGGTGTATGATAGAAACTATTAACAGTATACATTCTATATAATTCATCATCTATTTCTTTTTTAATAATTTTTGCATATTGATTATTCTCACTATTGATTATAACGACATCTACAAATATAGATTTGTTTTTATAGTACTCAAATGCTTTTAATATTTCAAAAACAAATGATAAGTCACTTATATCTTTTATATTTACAAGAATTATTGGTCTATCTCCGCTTACACCAAATTTCCATAAACCATTTTGAGCAAGAGCATTTTTTCTTAATAGGTCTCTTCTTTCTTCGTTAACAGCTATTTTAGTTGTTTGATATAAATAATTTAACATTGTATTATATGTACGCATTTCTTCTCCAGAAAGTTCTAAGTTTCTTGTTGTAATGACATTAGCAAGATTAGAAATTTGGAATGCTTTATCAATTGCTTTTTTATTGTTGTATGAGGAAACAATATCTTTAATTTGTTCAATACTTCTACCAAACCCACAAATGAAATATACAGTTGTACTTGAGTTTGGAGCAATTTCAACTTTATTTCTTAAACTCATAATTGGTTCTAAATTAGTTCCTGATTTATTAGATAATTCTTTATTTAGAGCAGATGGATTTGTTGCAGAATGATTTCTTCCTAAAAAATTAAATCTATCAGTTTCATAAGTATACTTATCTACTGGATTTTCAATTAATAATCTATTTACCATATAGCACTTGGAACTATTTTCACGACTTTTTCTCATCATTATAAGTGAATTTGTTTTTTCATCATATTCACTTTCTAAGAACATACTGTTAAATACTCTATGTGAAATATCTGATGTGTTTTCAGAAAGAATTGGTTCTGTATAAGTAGTAAGTTCTAAAACTTTAAAGTCATCACTATCATTAGTAAATGTATATTTTCTTATTTCTGAATGATGATCACGAGTAACAATAATTTCTGTTTTAGTAGTTATTTTACCATCATGTCTTATATATTTAATTTTATCTGATGCAAAAATAACTTCATAACTATCAGGTTTTTCATTTATTGGTGCATAAGTATTAGACCAAACTTTATTTGTTGCGATATCTTTTATGTATAAGAACATTCCATAATCTTGTTCTGTAATTTTACGATATCTATTTAATTGTAAGGTTCTATATCTTGAGAAACTTGTTCCTCTATCATTCATAAGTAAAGTGTATTTTTTATTTGATAAAACACTTACTTCTGGCATATCAGAAATATAATTAAAGGCTCTAATATCATTTTCTATTACTTCTTTTTTATAATTATATTTTTTATATTTAGCCATTTTCATATCAATATTAGCTTTTACTTGAACTTTTTCTTTTAATAGGATATCAAAGGTTTTTACTTTAACATTATTATGAAAATATTCTTGCATAATATTATCTTTTAAATAGTTTGTAATTCCCATTAAACTCATACCTTGGTGGTGAGCAAAACAAGCTCTTACAACGCCTCTATTTTCATAATCATATGATTCATAAAATCCATATTTAAAAAGCATATTTAATTGTTTCAATTTAACAATATTTTCATAAACATCTTCTGGATATAGTGACATAGCCATTAATGATGAATATGGAGAAATAACAATTCTAGTTTCTTTTTCTTCTTTTGCTTTTAAGTATGGTACTGAAAAACTCTTATATTTATAATTTTGTGCATTATCAAGTTCATTATATGCAGCCTCACTAATTCCCCACGGAAGTCTACGGCTTATTCCATCAATATAGGACTTTTGACAAATATGTGCAAAATTATACGATTCATCAAGTAATGTATTTGGATGATTTTTCATATATAAAAGTGGCATATAATATTCAAAAGAAGTTCCATTCCAAGAAATAAGTCCTTTATGTAGGTTATGTGTAGTTAATGATTTATCAAGACAGAACCAATGTTTACTAGGTACATCACCTTTACAAATTGCGACAAAACTAGTAAGACGGGATTCACTAGCGAATTTATTATAATTATAAATTGAAAGTTTTCCTTCTTCTTCAGAAAATCCAATACTAAAGACATCTTTTTTTGTATATAATTTTTTAAAGTTTGTATTCTTTATTAGTTTATGACATAACTTCATAAGTTTTTCTTCTTGATGCTTTTCTAAGAATTCACTAACTATCATTAAAGACGCAATTAAATTTCCTGAATCTACTGTTGAAACAAATCTTGGAGATAATATTTTTTTATTTTTAATATTATACCAGTTATATAAATGTCCATTCCATTTTTCTAAAGAATCAATACTTTTTAAAATATTTCCTAGATAAGTAATAGCCTCTTCTTTATTTATAAATTTTAATTCATATGCAGATATGACACTTGTAAGAGAAAAACCTATATCAGTTGGAGAAGTTCTATAATCCATCTTCTCTTCTCTATTTTCTTGAAAATTATCTGGTATTAAAAAGTTATTTTTTTCATTTAAATTATCTTTAAAATAAATCCATGTTCTTCTAGCAATTCCTAAAATATTTTTAGTTTCATTTTCTGGAAGTTTTTTAACAGATGTATCTATATCACAACTTACATATTGTAATACAAATGGCGCACTCATAAATATTGTTGCGACTATGATAATTGGAAAATCTCCTTTTATTACTCCAAAAACAATTAGAATTAATCCTAATAATAAATTCACTTTAAAGTTTTTAAAATATGTAAATAAATCCGATTTAACTGTTTTTTCTACTTCTTCGGCAGTTATCCAATTAAGAAGATTTTTATGTGAGACAAATAATCTATAGATTGATCTTATAAATGCATCCATATATAAAACTGTATAATATGGAATAGTACAGAAAACAATATAGGTTCTATATAAAAGTGATTTTCCACCAAACATTAAATTTTTATAATAGACTGTAGTTCTTTTTTCTTTTTTTGTATATAACTTACTTCTAATAAATGTAATTATTGGAAGTGCGATAACTAAGAACATAAAGATAAAGAATGTTATTTTATGTTCAGTTACAAAAAGTGTTAATAAAACGATTAACAATAATGCTGGATATAAAAACATTCTAGCAATATTATCAAATATCTTCCATTTACCTAAAAGATTGGTTGGATTTTTTACGATTTTATCTTCTTTATTTCTCATTTTATTTAACAAGAAACTAATTATTTGAACATCTCCTCTAGCCCATCTATGATGTCTAGTAACATCTGTTAAAAATTTAGATGGGAAGTCATCAATTACTTCTATATCGGCAACATAACCACATCTAATAAAGTTACCTTCTAAGAGATCATGAGATAAAATTAAATTATCTGGAAAACGATTATATAGTACTTGATCAAAAACTTCTAAATCATAAATACCTTTTCCAACAAAGCTTCCTTCGCCAAAACTATCTTGATTAACATTTGGAACAATAACACTATAAGTATCAAATCCACCTATTCCCGCAAAAATTTGTGAGTATAAAGATTTGTTTGTTGCTTCTATATCAACGCTTACTCTTGGTTGCATTAATCCATAGCCATTAATAACTTTAGTTTTATCTTTATTTAAAATTGGTTTATTTAATGGATGTGCCATACAACCAACTAAGTTTAAGGCACTATTTAATACTAATTTTGTATCAGTATCAAGAGTAATTACATATTTTATATGTTTATCAAAATTATTAAAAGTATGAACATTAAAATATTTTTCTTCTTCTTTTTTTGTTATTTTTCCAAGTAATAATCTATTAAATTGAAGAAGAGCTCCTCTTTTTCTTTCATATCCTAAATATGAATTTTCCCCTTCATTCCAAACTCTTTTTCTGTAAACAAAATAAAATAATTCTTTATTATATTTTTTATTAAGTTTTTTGGCGTAATCTACTCCAAATGATTCTACTTCTTTATCAAAGACACAATCTTTTTTACTACTTGCTTTAACATCTCCTAATAATGTGAAGTATAAATTATCACTTTTATTTACAATATAAAATGTTTCTAAGCGATCAAACATTTCTTTTATTTTTTTAGTATCACTAATAATAGTTGGGATAACAACCATAGTTGCAGACTCTTCTGGTATTTTTTTAGAATAATCCATTTTTGGTAATGGTTTTGCTTTAACTATGCTTGTTAAAAACTGATTAGTTATTTGAATGATTAATTGACTTGCTGGAATAATTAAAATTAAAAATCCTAATATTTTATATTTAATAAAATAATTTGATAAAATAGCACTTAATAAGATACTTATTAAAACAATAAATAATATATAAAGAATAACTTTATAATTATGTGGTTTATTTTTAAACAATTGGAATCCTACATGATAATTTTCACTATAGGCATCATCCATTAATTTTTCAATATATTTAATTTCACTAATATGTTTTTTCTTAGCAAGTTTGCAAAGCTCTTTTCGATATAACATTTTAGTTTCTTTTGTCATATTGTAATATACTTTATCTTCTATTAAATGTTTTTCACACTTACTAATTGATTCAAATAAATCTTCAATATCATATTCAGCAAATTCTTTTAAATCATTAAATATATTTGATGTTAGTAAATTACTATCAATTCTTTTTTGATATTCTTCATTTAATACTTCTTTTAGACTAACATTACTATTTTCTAATAAATTATTTAATTCTTTAAAAAATCTGTTTGCTTTTACTCCTAATTCTTTTAATTGATTATTTACTTCAAAAATATAATTATAATCTTTTTTTAAATCTATTCCCTTTTTTAAGAAAATACTTATATCAATTGATGAATCATCAGTTAATTCTTTTATTATTTTTTCTACTTCGTCTTTAGCAAATAATTCTTTATATGATTCTTTACAAATTTCATTTAATTTAGAAATATAAATAAATAATAATAAATTTGGTATTAAAGATATTTCTTTATATGTAAAATAATCATTTTGTTTTTTTTGATAAGTATTTATTTCTTTAACTAAATTTCTATAGTTTAAGTTATATTCATTTTCTTCAACTATTTTAGTTATAACTGAATAAATATTATGACTATCTTTTAAACTTTTACTAATAGTTTTTTTATCTTCTAATATATTGTTTTTTTGTTCAACAATTTGATAATAATTATCTATTAACCATTCATTAGTAATGCCAACATATTCTAAGTGTTTTGTTTTATCTACTAAATATGTATAGTACTCACTAATGTCAGTATAATCAAGTAAAAATCCTTTTATATATTTGTGCATAATATCATTCTCCTATTCATAATTAGTATACCATGAAAAGTGTGATATTAAAAGTTCAAAAGCACAAAAAAACCTTTGAAATTCAAAGGTTAATTTCTTATGGCGGAGCAGGAGAGATTTGAACTCTCGCGCCAGTTGCCCGACCTACACCCTTAGCAGGGGCGCCTCTTCAGCCTCTTGAGTACTGCTCCAATTGCACTTATAATATTACATTATAAAATATTTTATGTCAATATTTTTTTAATAAAAAAACTTCCCAAGGGAAGTTATATTTTAATTTGGTGACGAGTACGGAATTCGAATCCGTGAATGCTGCCGTGAAAGGGCAGTGTGTTAAGCCACTTCACCAACTCGCCACGATGGCGCCCCAACTAGGACTTGAACCTAGGACCCCTTGATTAACAGTCAAGTGCTCTAACCAACTGAGCTATTGAGGCAATATTAATGGTGGACCTGATAGGACTTGAACCTATGACCCCACGCTTATCAAGCGTGTGCTCTAACCAACTGAGCTACAAGTCCATTAATAAGTACTTTTTAATTTTACATTAAATTATTTATTTTTGCAAGTAAAAATTAAACTTTTTTCAATTGCATATTTAGATTACTATAAAACATTAAAGAAATCAAGACTTTTTTGTATTTTTTTTACTATATTTCTTATTTTTAATAAAAATTGACTTTAAATCCTTTTTATAGTATAATATGCAGTACTTAAAGGGGATGTTATTTATGGATAAAAACATTGAAGGATTAGAAATAAAAGCAAAGATTGGTACCTTAAAAATAACTAGAAATCTTGCCTTAATGGCTGCTGCTCTTTCACCTGTTGGAGCATCTGTTGCATTAACTGCTATGGATGGTGCATTTAGTTCTATAGTTACATTGGGTGCTTCTGTTGCAACACTTGGGTTTAATTCTTATATTGTTGCTACTTCTCAAAGAGAAATTAATGAAATAAAAAAAGAAGATAATGATAAAAAACTTATTAAAAAATAATTTATAAAAAAATATTGTAATATTAAGAACTTTGATGTATAATTTTATCATGGTTCTTAAATGGATTGTTAGCTCAGTTGGTAGAGCAACTGACTCTTAATCAGTGGGTCTAGGGTTCGAATCCCTAACAGTCCACCAATTTAAAAAATAAAGAATACATTTAATTGTATTCTTTTTTATTTTATATAATATTTAATTTTTTTATATTTTCTTTTATTGGAGTATTATTTACATTAGTTACTGCTCTATCTAGATAAATATTTTCTAAATTATAACAGATATAATCATTTACTAGTGATCTTTCTTCATCCTGATATTTATCTATTATACTTGAAAGATCATCGTTAGATAAACTTGAATATTCCTCTATTTGATTTTCACAATAATTAATAACTGTTTTACTAAGCTTCTTTTCCATTATATTATTCAAATCAATTGATAATATATTTTGAGTAGTAAAATCATTAAATATATCTTTCTTAATAAGACTAGCAAGTTCCATATCATAATTAATTTGTTCAAGACGTTCTAATTCACAAGGAGTTAAATCCTTAGCCTTTTTTTCAAGTACAGTTTCTATATCCCATTCACTAGGAATATATGTTAACCATCTATATAATCTATTTAATTCTAATTTGTTTTTTTCTTCTTTTCTATAACTTATATTCATTTTACTACCTCCGAACAACCCTAAATCAATTATATCAAAGTGATATTTTTTAAGCAATTAAAAATGCTTTAAATAATTTATTACTATCTTCATCATAATCTAACATTCTCTCTGGATGCCATTGTACTCCTATTTGAAACTCATGATTTTTATTTTCTACTGCCTCAATTAAATTATCATTACTTAATCCTACAACTTCAAAAAAAGTTGATTTTCTTATAGTTTGATTGTGATGAGAATTTACTTTTATTTGGTCTTTTTGATAAATATCTTTTAATCTTGATTCTTTTAGAAAAACATCATGAGAATATTTATCACTTTTATGATGATTATCTACTTTCTCAAGCTTCTCATTTGATAAATACATTGCCATAGATTGCATTCCTTGACATATTCCAAGAAGTGGTAAATCCTTATCTAAGGAGTACTTTATTAAGTAATCATCAATTTCTCCTTTATCATATCCACCAGTTATAATAATACCATTACAATCATTTAATTCATTAAGATTTGTTTTGTCTATAAAGAATGGACTTCCATTAAACTTTTTTACAGCATTTGCATACATATTATTTTCTAAATCTGAATTTTCTAATCTTTTTAATATACATATTTTTTTCATATTATAATACCAAAAAAAGAATAGATTTCTCTATCCTAATTTACCTTTAGCTCCCTTCATTCCTTTTACTCCACCTCTTGCGGTAAATCCTTTTAAGATGTTTGTTTCAAATGAATGAGTTTTACTTATTCTTTTTTTATAATCTTTAATCCCGATATTTATCATATCTTCTAAAAGTTCAGAGAATTTAACTCCTTTAGCTTCCCATAAATAAAATGATAAGCTTCCTGGAATAGAATTAATTTCATTTATATATACTTTTTTAGTTTTTTCATCAATTAGAAAATCAATTCTACATACTCCAGCTGATCCAAGTGATTTGAATGCTTTAATAGCAACATCTTCTACTTCTTTTCTTAATTTATCAGTTAAATCTGCAGGTAATTTACGATTAGTTGATGCCATACCTTTTGATGAAGTTTTAACAGGAGTCTTTACTCCACCTTTAAGTTTTGTTTTTCCTCCACCAATATATTTATCAGTATAAGTTAAAAATTTATTTCCAGATATTACTTCTTCAATTTCACTTAATTTTTGATGTTCATAATTTCCTAAAACACTAATATTAACTTCTTTTAAATTTTCTACAACTTCTTCTACTAAAACTTTATTATCATATTGAATAGCATCATCAATTGCTTCTACTAATTCTTCATCGTTTTCAGCAACTTTAATACCTACACTACTTCCTGTAGTTGCGGGTTTAATAATTACTGGGTATTTTAATTTTTTTACATTTTTTAAGACTTCTTCTGAGTCATTCTTATAATCGCAATCATAGAACCAAGTATATTTTGTCATTGGTAAATTATCTTTTTCAAAGATATCTTTCATAAATACTTTATCTTGTCCTACAACTGATGCATAAACATTTCCTCCAACAAATGGAATTCCAATAGATTGTAAGTATCCTTGTAAGACACCATCTTCAACATTTGTTCCATGTACGATTGGGAATGCAATATCTATATCAGTTACTACACTACGTGGAAATTTTTTATTTTGTAAAACATATGAACCTTTACTATAATATAAAACTACATTTTTTCCATATTTTTTTATTAGATTTAAATCTTCATATACTTCAATGTCTTTTAACATTTCTCCAGTATACCATTCTCTATCTTTTGTAATATAGATAGGAATTATTTCATATTTTTCTTGATCCATTTTATTCATAGCTTGCATAGCTGAAATAATACTTACTTCATGTTCTACGCTTTCTCCACCATAAATAACTCCAACTTTTATCTTCATATTAATCTCTCCTATTCATTATAAGTATCGGGTAAATCATTTTCAAATAATGCATATACATCTTTTTTACCTGTTAATGTATTTATAAATGTGTAAGCATCTCTTACATCATTATATACTATAATATTATCTTTATCAAAGCCTTTATTAATTAAGCCCTCATAAATTGGTTTAGTATGATTTTTTCCAACTAAGACAACATAATCTGCCACTTTAGCAATTTGTTCTCCAAACATTTTATTGTATTCATCTTCTTTTTTCCCTAATTCTATCATTCCTGGAGTTACAACAACTTTAATTCCTGGCATCATACCTAAAACTTTAGTAGCATTTTCGGCTCCAACTGGATTAGAGTTATAGGCATCATCAATCATATAGAAATTTCTAATTCTTTTTAATTCTAATCTATGTTCTATCGGTTTAACTGTTTTTACAGCTTGTTGTAAGTCTTTAATTGATATTCCAAACTCGTATCCTAATGCAAGTGCAGATAAAATATTATAAACATTATGATCACCTAATAATTTAGTTTGGAATTCATACTTAGTTTTATTTCCTTTAAATGTAACTTTAAATGATGTTCCTTTATTATTACATTTAATATCACTAGCGTGAACATCAACATCTTTATTATCAATACCAATCCAAATGGTTTTTACCTTGTTCTTTAATTTATAATTAATTTGTTTTGGATCATCTCCATTTAATATGCCTATACCATCACTTGGAAGAGATTCAATAAGTTCAAATTTTCCATCAATAATATTTTGTTCACTTCCAAAGCTTTCTAAATGAGCTGTTCCAATTCTTGTTAAAATACCATATTTAGGATGAACTAAATTACAAAGTCCTTTTATTTCACCTTTTACATAAGCTCCCATTTCAGCAATAAAAATATCCGTAAATTTATCCATATAATTATTAACCGTCATTATAAGTCCATTATAAGTATTAAGATTCCTTGGTGTTGGTAATGCATTATATTTTATATTTAGAATATCTCCTAAAATATTTTTACTACTTGTTTTACCATAACTTCCAGTAATACCAATTATTTTTAAATTAGATATATTTTTTAGTTTAGTTTGTGCTTTATTTTTATAATAGTGGTATACTCCTCTTTCATATGGATAGTTAATTATATTAGAGATAAATACTATAAAGTAATTTAAATAACTCATAACAGTAATTATTAATATCATTAACCAAACTCTAGGTATATTATTAAAGAAAATAAATAATATTACTGTAGGTATTAAATATAAAACGGTTGTTGTTATAATTAGTCTTTTAACTCTTTTTGTTATTACAAGAGGTTTTTTTGTTTGTTCTTTTGAAGCATTATTAGATAATCTGTAACTTTCAAATCCAAAACATGCGACTAAAGCAATTAAAATACCTAAAAGACTATTTTCTAAATCAAAGAAAATAAATGTCGCTAAAACAGCTAGGATTATGGCTATTATTTGAACATTAAAGAAACTTTTATAATTTTTAATAACCCATTTTAAATATCTATTATTTTCATTATATAAATTTTGTTGAATCATATGAAGAGACTTTTTTGTTTCTAAAAAAATGGTTGTTGTAATTACTAATAGTAAAACTAAATACATAAGCATATTACTTGCCTCCTTCTAAAAACGTATTTATGATATTTATTACTTGAACTAAATTTTCTAAATATGCATAATGCGTTCCTGGTAAAACAATAAGACCTGCATCTATCATTATTTTTTCTAAATCTTTAGCATCTTTTAAAGGTGCTTCTGTATCTTGTTCTCCCCAAATTAACAATGTAGGTTCTTCTATTTGTCTGGCATAGATTGATAAATCTTCATTTACAGTATTAACAAGAATTTTTCTCATCATTGGACTAGCTGCTTTATAATCTCTTGATCCAATATATTTTTTCATTGTCTCACCTAATTTATCCATACCAGGTAATGTCTTTAGTTTTTTTAACATTTTTACTTTTAAGGATAAATTTTCTTTTTCTCTAATACATGGGCTTCCAAATAAAATTAATTTTTCTATTGGGTTATTTGAAGAATATCTAATTGCTACTCTTCCTCCAAAGGAATGACCCATTATTATTGGTTTCTTTATTTTTAATAATTTAACTAACTCTTCAATCAAAAGAGAATAATCAGTTATGTCCCAAGCTTCTTTTGGCTCATCACTTTCTCCAAAACCAGGAAAATCTATTATTGTTATTTTATAATTATTACAAAGATTATCTCCAATTGGTTTCATCATTTCGATATTTTGTCCCCAACCATGAAGAAGGATTATATCTTTACCCTCACCATATTGTATGTAATTAACGTTAATATCTTTAACTTTTATTTTCATAGTTATCACCATCTAAATTATATCATAATTTATGTTTTTATTCTTCTATAATTAAATTTATTTACAAAAAAATACAATTTAAATTGTATTAAATTGTTACTTTATCTAATTGTTCTTGAAATTCTATATATGTTTTATTATAACTATCAGTATTTCCTATATCAAAATATTTTCCATCTGGAATAAACGCTATTTTTTTACCTTTATAATTTTCTAAAAATGGTGTTAGTTGATATTCATCTTTTAATTCTTTTTCATTATCAAAAAAAGTTACGGCTTCATCAACTATTTTCTGATTTAAGATATAAGTTCCAAAAACAGAGTAATATTCATCTTTAGCAGAATTCATTGCTAAATGTTTTTTAGCATATAACTTTGTTGGTTTTTCTTTTATTTTGTTTATTATAAATTTATTATTATCAATTAATTCACCACTCATAATACCATATTTTTTTACATCATCTAATGATATTTTGTATGCACTAATTGTTAAATCACCTGTATAATTATTTAATATCTGTTTTATACAACTATCTTTTGTATATGATTTATATATTTGATCACCTAACAATAGAAGAAAAGGTTCCTTATCAATGATATTTTTGCAATGATATAATACATGTCCAAAACCATTTATTTCTTCATTGTAATAAATTTTTATTTTTTTTGATAATTTTTTAATTCTTCTTAACAATTCTTTGTTTTCATTGCTTATTTTCTTTTCACAAAACGAAGAAATATCATCAAAGAAAAAATGCTCATAAAATTCTTTTTGATTTTTTTTAGTTACCAAAAAATAAATTTCTTCTATTCCGGCTCTATCTAATTCATTAACCAAATATAAAATAGCAGGCTTTATTTCTCCATTAACATCTCTTAATGGTAAAAATTCTTTTGGAAAAGCTTTGGTCATTGGAAACATTCTTGTTCCTTCTCCACCAACTGGTATAATAGCTTTTTTTATAGCTTTCATTATGTCACCTACTTCTTGTTATATTTTCTAATACATTTTATAGCTTCAATTCCATCTTTAAAATTAATTTTTTTTCCTTCTTCAAGAGTTCTTGGATAATAAGAAATTGGAACTTCCATAAATCTAAATTTTTCTTTAGCAACTTTTGCAGTTATTTCAGGTTCCATTCCAAATTTTAATTCTGTTATTTTTATTTTTTTAAAAACATCTTTTTTGAATGCTTTGTAGCAAGTTTCCATATCTGTTAATCCTAAATGATTATAAAAATTAGAAAGTTTGGTTAAAAATCTATTTGCAATATAATTTTTTTTATAACCTGTATTATTATTTTTTTCAAGAAATCTTGATCCATAAACAACATCAGCTTCATCCTTTAATATTGGTTCTATTACTTTTTTATAATCTTTTGGATCGTATTCTAGGTCGGCATCTTGAATAATTATAATATCTCCAGTTGCTGATTTTATTCCTTTACTTACAGCTTGCCCTTTACCAACCGTCTTAGTATATATAACTTTATTAACTTTTTTTTCTATTTTTTCTTTTAACAACTCTTTTGTTCCATCTGTTGAACCACCATCAACAATTATTATTTCTTTTTTTATTTTTACTTTTTTTATTTGTTCAATAATTTCTTCAATTGTTGATTTTTCATTAAAACATGGAATTATTATTGATAAAATTTTATTTTTCATATTTTCTCCTATCTCAAATCCTTTAAAAATGGGTTCTCATTGTAAACTAATATTAAAAAATCTGCAGTTGATATCATTTCATCTGGTCTTCCATACCTTTTATTATAATAACTTAGTCTTCCCATAGAGTTTTCATCAAGTATCAAAAACGTCTTTCCTCTATGATAAGCTTTTTTATACCATCTTTTATCTGTATATAACTCATTAGGTGATATTTTTTTGCCCAATGTCACACCAACTACCTCTATCTTATAATTAGATAAATAATTAGTCAATAGACTATTCCAATATTCACCATATCCAAAGGTTAAATTATTTTCTTTTAACGTATTAACTGTTGCGTATTTATGATCTATTTCCATGGAATCATGTTCAAAAATTGTAATTGATGTTGAATAAAAATTGCTGATAAGATAGAAAATAATTACTATGTTACACAAATCTCCAAGTAATTTTTCTTTTGCAAAACATTCATTAATAAAATATATTCCCAATATTATATTAATAATAAAATTAAACAAAAAATATTGTAAATCATAGCTTATATAATAATATCCACTTCCAAAAATATAATTTATAATCATAATTAACCATGATATAGTATTAAATACTAATAAAAATTTTATTTGCTTAGAGTTCTTGCGATAATTTTTAAATAAACAAATTGGAGTTATAATCATAAACAAGATAAATACAACCATTTTTATAAAAAGGAAAAAGCCATCAATTGAATATACACAATAATCTTTATGTTGTTTTAAGAAGAAACTCTCTCCTGCAATTTCAGAAAATGAATTATTCCTATTATCAAAACCGAAAAAAGAAAAATTAATATCAGCTAAATTAATAACTTTTTTTAATATATTTTTATTTTCAATTTCACTAACTGAACCACCACCATTTTCATTTTTATAATTGTAGTTGTTTGTTAATACTAAAAAACATGATATTGCAACTAAGCAAATCCCTATAATACCAATTAATCTTTTACTATTTACTTTAATTTGTACCTTTTTTTCTTTTTTTAAGCATCTATATAATTCCATTACAATAATAGGTATGATTACTGTTGAAAAATACTTATATGTACCGATACATAATAAAAACGTAAAGATTAATGTTATTATATAAAATTTTTTATTTGCATTTTCTTCAAGACATTTATAATACATATATAGTAACAGCATTGAATTGAAAATAGTTATTAAAACTGAATCAAAAGAATAAAAATAGTTTAAAACACTATATGAAATTCCAGATAAAAATATCAATATTAATGTTAGTCTTTCTTTTTTTGTGTTTAAAAACTTTTTACTAAATTTATATAATAAAAAGAAAAACATAATTGAAACAATAAATGTAATTATTTTACTAATAAGAATATTATTTTTAATTACTAAAGATAGTATCATTATTGGAATATTTAAATTAAAAACAAACAATTCATTTCCATAGTGCCAATTTGATAATATAAACTCTTTGTTAACCATCTCATAATGAGCGATGGCATTTGTAATTATTGAGTCTGAAGTTTTTAAAGTAGTAGATGTATAGAAAATATATATTGTTGTTAGTATAATTCCCAATATAATTAGTAAAGTTACTAAATACTTATTATTTGCTTTATTATTTTTCTGTTTTTCCATAACTTTCTCCTCTCTTTATGGTATATTTGTAAAAGGATTTTCATTATACACATAAACTTCATAACCCTTGCATTTTAAAATTTTTCGGGGCTTCATTAACTCTTTTTTGTAATTTTTAAAATATATTTTACTTTTTTCATCTAATATTAAAAATGTTTTCCCTTTTTGTGGATTTTTATACCATCTTTCATCAGAGTACCATTTATATTTTTTTATGCCTAAAGGAAATTGGACACCAATTACTGTTATATCATAATCAGATAAGAAATTGGTTAAAAGTCCATTCCAAAATCCCCCATATCCATAAGTTAAATTATTTTTCTTTAACAATTCAACAAGTTCATATTTTTCACTCATCACCTTTTTATCATTTGTTTTTATTACTAGATATGTACTATATAAATTTGAAATAATATAAAGAATAATTATAATGTCAATTATAATTTCTTTTTTCTTGCTTTTCGCAATATAGTTATATAAACAATACAATGTCAATACAAAATTAATTATAATGTTTAGTAAAAAGTATTTTAATTCTGAACAATTATAAAAAAATCTAAAAGTAAATACATATAAAAAAATCATTATTAACCACGAAAAACTATTATAGACGAGTAAAAAATTTATTTTTTTGTCATTTTTCTTATAGTTTTTATACAAAATTATTGGTGTAATAATCATAACAATAATACACATAATTATTTTTATTACATTTGTAAAAGTAAAGAAGGAAACTAATGGTGCCTTTTTATGGTTATCTGCAAAATATTGTTCTCCTGTTAAAAATATAAGTGGGTGATTCTCATTATCATAACCAAAAAAATTATTTACACAATCTACTGTTGCTCCTAAATCCCTTATAAGCACATCGCTACTTATTTCACCTACATCTGAGCTTCCTGCCCTTTGTTCGTAGTGATATACAGTTGTCAAAATTTTGAAGGTACATATACCTACCAAAGATATTATCAAAATACCAAGAGTTTTACATATTTCTATTTTATTTTCCTTGGCAATTTTACGAACATTACTATTTTTGTTGGCTCTTATCAATAAAAACAATTCTGTTAATATAAAAGGAAGTGTTACTGATGGAAAATATCTTAAACTTCCTAAATTTATTAAAAATGTCATAATTAAGGCTGAAATATAATAAATTTTTTTATTTTTTTTCTCTTCAACACCCTTAAAGCATAAATATATGGTTATAAGTGAATTAATTACAACGGTTAAATAAGCATTAAATGCATAGAAATAGTCTAAAACACTATAAGAAATACCAGTTAAAAAAATTGTTATTAAAATTATAGTTTCTTTTTTATTCAAAAATTTCTTTCCATATTTATATAAAAGATAAAAGAACATTATTGCTGTTACTAATACACTAACTTGTCTTAGTAACAAAACATTCTTAATTATTGGTGATAATAAAAGCGTTGGTATAGAAAGAGAAAGAATCCAAAATTCATTTCCATAATACCAGTGTGTCAATAGAAATTCTTTATTAATTATTTGTTGATGTACTAATACATCGGTAATTACTGAGTCTGAAGTTAATAGTGCTGTTGATGTATAAAAAATATATATTAATGTAAAAATTATTCCAATTATCATAGTTGATAATAATATACTCTTAATGATTTTGCTTTTAAAAATACTATCATGTTTTTTCATCATTCTTCACTACTTTCCTTCTACAATTTTATTAAAATTCGTTTTAAATGTCAAGTTGTTTCATCATTCGTTTTTTTTTCGAATGTAGAGTTACAATTGATGTGAGACATTCTGATATACAAAAAGCGACTTATCCTG
>CAZYZU010000002.1:0-36676 GCA_964652065.1 uncultured Muribaculaceae bacterium | reverse complement strand
TGGTGGAGCATAGCGGGATCGAACCGCTGACCTTCACGGTGCAAACGTGACGCTCTCCCAGCTGAGCTAATGCCCCAATCACTAACTTCATTTAAGTCAGTAATCAAATTATAGCATATAAAAAAAATAAAAGTCAATACTATTTATTAAATTTTTTATCCAGTATAGCCTTTTCAGTATAATATTTATCATTCATTTTCATAAAATGATATCTACCTCTCATAAATTCATCAATATTTTCTACTTTTTTTCTCTTTAAATATTTATAATCATTTAAATATCTTTCTAATAAGAATTTATCAAATAAATATTTTTCTCGTCTAGATTCACTTCTTACTTTATAAATTAAAAAACTTACAATAACAATTATATTAATAGATAAATTTGTACAAACAAAAAAGATAGATATTAAAATAATAATAAAATAAGATATATATATAGAAAAAATAAAACTTTGCTTAAATGAAAAATATAGTGACATAATAATATTTAATAATTTCCCTCCATCAAGAGGATATATAGGAAGTAAATTAAAAAATAAAATTGTATAATTATAAACACTAATTAAAGAAATATAATTATTAAAATAATCTATATTAATAATTATAAGAAAAAAAATCATTTGAAAAAGTGGCCCCATTATTAAAATAATAAATTCCTTTAATAAACTTTCATTTAAAGAAATATTAAATTTAGAAATACCTCCAAAAGGATATATATATATTTTATCTACATCTATTTTAAAAAATATTGCTGAAAAAAAATGCCCTAATTCATGTACAACAATTAATAAAACAAGTATTAAAAAAGGCATAAAAGAACCAATCACAACTGCTAAAAATGAAAACAATATAAATAAAGGACTTATATAAAAATATTTAGATATGTTCTTTATAATTTAAAAAATTCCCATCTTTTTGAAATACCATATAAAGTTTTTCTCCATTAACTTCTCCTAATAAGCTTCCTTTTTCAATATAATCATACATTTTTATATTAGCTATTTTTATATTTGAATACCAAACATCTACTCCATCTACTTGCTCTATAATAACCGTATTCCCATAACCTTCTTTTTCACCTATAAAAACAACTATTCCACTTTCTAATGTTGGAACCATATAATTATTAGCAACTGTTAACATTGTACCGTCTTTATATGTATTAGATTTTTTATAAGATATTTTTTCACTAAAAACAGCCTCTTCTTTTGGAGCAACCTTATCAATTGATAATAGTTTACCAAAATATTTTTCATAAATTGATTTTAATTTTGTAAATTTAAAACTATCTTCATATACATACTTTATTATATTATTTTTAAATGATGGATTATTTTTCATAGCAATTAAAACCGCTAAAAATAAAATCACAACTATTAAACACTTACTTATAAATTTTTTTACACTCTTCTTCAACGTTAATTTCTTTACTACTTTTTTATTTTTTCTATAATCTTCTACATTCATATTATTGTTCTCCTCAACTAATAATATGTCAAAAAAAAAGAATTATGCTTAATTAAGTCTAATTCTTTTATACTTTTTAGGTAACCTATTAATAATAAACATAACAATCTCAGCATATATTAAATTTAATATTAAACTATGACTAATCTTATATAATAAACGATCAATTGTCATAGGAACTAAATTAAATATAATAATTATTAAAGAAAAACTAATTTCATAAACAACAATCGCTACAAAAACATGAAGTAAAATTCTTACATAATTAAATCCAATAACTTTATATAGTTTTATAACCATAAAAGCAATTATAAAAAATAATATTCCATCTAAAAATAATAAATCTGTGTAAAATAAATCATAAATAATTCCCGTAACAAATGAAATAATTAAATATTTTTTTTCATTATGATAGAAAAAATTATAAATCAATACAATAGCAACTATAGTTGTAAGTGGAGTAAACAAAGATAAATTACCTACTCCATAAGGTAAAAAGTTAGTAAGAATTCCATCTAAAAGAAAGGATATAATCAAAATAACAATACTTATAAACATTACACTTTCTCCTTTAAAACAGTTAAATAATGAATTTTTTCAAAATCTTGTCCTGTTTGTAAATACAATGTTTTACTAAGATTATATTTATCAGAAGTTATTTTCTTTACAGTACCAATATAAATACCTCGTGGTTCCTTACCTCCAAGACCACTAGTAACAACAGTATCATTTTCTGATAGATCATACATTTTATCAACACCAGTTACCTTTAATAAACCAGTTTTATTATCATAACCATTTAATATTGCGTAAGTATCACCACTTGCTGTAGAAATAGATACAGAAACCTTATAGTTAATATCATCACTTGTTATAAGTTTAACCTCACTTGAATTTCTACTTACTTTATCAATTTTACCCACTAAACCATTTTTAGTAACAACAACCATATCTTTACTAATTCCAGCAGATTTTCCTTTATCTATTGTTACAGTATTAAACCAATAACTTTTATTTCTAGATAAAACAGTCGCAACAACTGTATCATATTCAGTTAATGTTTCATTTAATTTTAATGCTTCTTTTAATTCTTTTATTTCTTGTTCCAAAGAACTATTTACATTTTTTTGAATTACATAACTTTGAGATAAATCTTGGTTCTTATCTGGATTTAAAACAGTAAATGGATACATAACAACTTTATTAAAAAACATAGAAACACTTTTTAAACCAGATTCTATAAAACCATAATTTCTATTTAATGAAACTGATGCAAATAAAAGTAAAAAAACTAATATACAACTAATAAAAATAATTATTTTTTTTCTTTGCTTTTTCTTTTTATACATTATTATCCACCATCTTTCATTTCCTAATTATTATAATATAAAACTATATTAGATACAATGTTTAAATCATAAAATTATTTTTATTTTCATAAAAACTATAATAACTATTATCACTAACAATTATGTGATCAATAACAGGTATTCCCTGCATTCTACCTATTTCAACTAAATTCCTTGTAAAATTAATATCTTCCCTACTTGGAGTAACATCTCCAGACGGATGATTATGCATACATATAATATTTGATGCGCTTTGTAAATATGCTTCTTTAAACACTTCTCTAGGATGTACAACACTTCTATTAATTGTTCCCATAAATAGTAATTTCCTTTCAATTAATTCCTGTTTATTATTAAAATATAAACAATAGAAATATTCTTGCTTTTTTCCATTAAATAAATATTTTGTATCTTCCCATATTTCTTTTGAAGAAAGCAATCTTTTATTATTAGATATATTATTTGATAAAAATATTCTTTTACCTAACTCTATTACCGCTACTAATTCAATTGCTTTTACCATTCCAATACCTTTAATACTTTGTAATTTTTCTATACTAATATTTTTTAAATTATTTATATTTTTGTATTCTCTTAATATTTCTAAAGATAATTCTTTTACAGATTTATTTTTAGTACCATTTTTTAAAATGATAGCTATTAATTCCTCATTACTTAATTTATCTGCACCATCATTAATTAATCTTTCTCTAGGTCTTTCGTTTTTTGGTATTTCTTTTAATTTCATAATTCACCTCAATATATTATTTGAGGTTTATATAATTTTTAAATATTTTTTAATACATCTTCGTAACTTGCTAAAACAACTTCTTCAATTGTTGAAATATCATCATTACTACTTGCACTATCAATTAAGAGATCAAACTGTTCTATATTATTAATAAATTCAATATCATCAACCTCAATCGATTTCTCATATATAGAATATCCCTTGTCTTTATAAATATTTTTAATTTTATTAGCGTTATTAATGTTACCTGTTATACCAACATAAACATAATACTTACCTTTATTTGGAATTATTAATTTTGGATTAATATTCTTAGTATTTGAATCAAGAGATTCATTCGATGAATAAACACCCTCTTGTAAAAAAAACAATTTTTTTGATTCATTAAAAACTAAACTAGTATCCTTATATTTTGTAAATAAAACTTTTCCACATATACTTCCTAATATTATAGCTATTGTCATAAAAATTAATGTCTTTCTCATATTATCACCACTAATAGATTAACAAACTAAAAGAAAATAAATTGTCGAAAAAAAAAGATTAGAACTATTTTTTTAATAATTCTAACTTTTCTTCTTCTTCAGCTAACTTTTTACGATCAGCTTCTACTACATTACTAGGAGCTTTATTAACATAATTTTCATTTGAAAGTAATTTCTTACGTCTTTCAATTGATTGTTCTAATTTTTTAATCTCTTCTAATAAAGCATCTTGATCAACTATTTCTTCATCAAAGAAATAAGTAATATCAATATATTTAGATTTATAATTTGTAGTAACTTTATTATCTGGATCATCACTACATAAATTTTCTTCTTTTATTTTTAATTGAGACGCATAAATAGGAATCAATTCTTCACTACAAGTAAAGTTAACTAAAGCATCTTTTCCAATTTTATTAACTGCTTTAACATTTCTTATCGCAACGATATCTTCTAATACTTTAGAAAGCATATCTTCATCACTCATAAATACATATTCCCTATTATATTCTGGATATGTTGTAATCATAATAGATTCTTTTTCTTTTATAGGTAACATTTTATAAATTTCTTCTGTAACATAAGGCATAAATGGATGAAGAAGTTTTAAAATATCAGTTAATACATTAAGTAAAACTTTTTTTGTATTAAGACTCATATTAGATTTAGAAAGTTCGATATATGAATCACAGAAATCTTCCCAAATAAACTTATATAATTCATTACCAACATTATGGAAATTATATTTATCCATACTTTTAATTATACTTTTTATAAGTAGATTTTTACGAGTTAATATCCATTTATCAGAAATAGTTAATAAATTTTTATCTATAGAACCATCATTTAAATCTTCTATATTCATAAGTACAAAACGAGATGCATTCCATAATTTATTGATAAAATTCCAACTAGATTTTATCTTTTCTTCATCATAACGAAGATCAGCTCCAGGTGCCGAGTTAGTAGTTAAAAAGTATCTTAAGGAATCACATCCATATTTATCAATAACATCCATTGGATCTACTCCATTACCTAAACTCTTACTCATTTTACGGCCTATTTTATCCCTGATAAGTCCATGAATTAAGCAATCCTTAAAAGGTATAGTATTTGTAAATTCTAAGCCTTGGAAAGTCATACGATTAACCCAAAATGGAATAATATCATATCCAGTTACTAAAACATTAGTAGGATAATATCTATTAACTAAACTCATATCATTTGGCCAACCAAGTGATGAGAATGGCCATAAAGCACTACTAAACCAAGTGTCTAATACATCAGTATCTTGTACCCAACCTTCCCCAGGATTTTCAACTTGAACCTTAACTTCATCATCCTTATACCAAGCAGGAATTCTATGTCCCCACCAAAGCTGACGAGAAATACACCAATCATAAGTAATAGTCATCCAGTGATTCATAGTTTTTTCATATCTAGGAGGTACAAAATTAACTTTAGTATCCTTGTTTTTTTGATTTTCTAATACTCTATCTGCTAAAGGTCTCATCTTAACAAACCATTGCTTAGAAAGATATGGTTCAACAACAGCATTACTTCTTTCAGAGTGACCTACACTATGAACCATTTTTTCTTCTTTTATAAGTAAATCAGCATCACTTAAATCTTTAAGTAAAGCCTTGCGACATTCTTCACGACTCATTCCACAATATTTACCTGCAGCTTCATTCATAGTAGCATCTTTATTCATAACAACTACACGTTCTAAATTATGTCTATTACCAACTTCAAAGTCATTAGGATCATGTGCAGGAGTAATTTTCACGAAACCATTTGGTACACATCATAATCATACATCACATTAACTGTTCTAATGGCTTAATTTTTAGAAATAAATCTATACTTTTATCTTCATGTATTTCTATTCTATCTACTATTTTCATTATCAATTCTCTATCAAGTTTCTTTCTATGCTTTATATACATTTCCGATAATTCTTTTGCTGATAAAATTGTTTGTTGATTATTATCTTGTTGATATTGAATATATGTATTTTTCATTTCTTCTAGAGTTGTTTTTAATTGTTCCTTTTCAGTTTCAAATTTAGCAGATATTTTTTGATATGTGTCTACTGAAATAACATCATTCAACCTATCCATATATAATTTTTCAATTTGACAATCAATTTTTGATAAATTAAATTCTAATTTAATAATTTTTTCATTTAATATTCTTTCATAAGAACTCATTTCCATTTTTGTTCCATTAGTAACTTTTTGATAACTAATTAGTTTTATAAATTTATTGCAAATCTCATCAATTTTCTTTAAAACATCTTTTTCAAGTTCTAAATAATTTGTTGAGTGAAGAGAACAAACCCCTAAATTCCTATTTTTTCTATAATAATTGCACTGGGTGTATTGATGATGATAAAAAGTACCATCTTTTCCAATTTTATCTCTAGTAGATATACTCATTCTATGTTTACATTCATGACATATAAGCATACCTGTAAATAACTCTGGTGGTCTTGTAGATGCCCGCTTATAATTGTTTTTAATCATATTTTGAACTTTATCCCATGTATCTTTATCAATAATAGGTTCATGTTTATTTTCTACTATAATCCATTTTTCCTTAGGAACTCTAGAAAGTTTTTTACTTCTAAAACTTTTTTTCTCATACTTGTGTTGTTCCATATTACCAATATACATTTGACTTGTTAAAATATATCTAATAGTTCTTCCAGACCATTGATATGGATTATTTAATTTTTCTGTCATAGTTTTATAATTGCGATATATAGCAGGTGTTGGAATTTTATTTTCAAACAATCTTTTTCTAACTTCTCCCTGAGAACCTGTTTCTAAATACCATTCATATATCTTTTTAACTATAGTTGATGAATATTCATCTATTATTAGATGGTGTTTATCAGCAGGATCCTTTTTATAACCATATGGAGAATTATTGCTACCAATATATTCCCCTGCTTTTTGTTTTACTCTTTTAGAATTTTTTATATTCTTTGATAAATCTCGTGAATATTTTTCATTCATAAAATTGTTTAAAGGTGCATATTCATTGTTACTACTATATGCATCATTTGTATCAACTTCTTCTTGAACAGTCATAAATCTAACATTGGCTGATGGAAAATAATAATCCATATAATAACCACATTCAAAATTACTTCTACCTAAACGAGATAAGTTTTTTACAATTACAACTTTTATTTTTCCACTTGCACAAAATACATTTAGGAAATAACCCATAATAGTATTTGCTTTTGATGATACTTCATAGCATCTATAATACTGTACATCAACAACATCTATAAGTGCTATTTCATCTCCTGCTGACATACAACCAGTATTAGAGTTAAACTCTACTTTACCACCAGTTATTGAATAGAAGAAATCATTTGGATTTGCAACCTTACTTAAATCTTCTTGTGGTGCTTGTTGTACTGGTTCTTCTTTTTTTATTGTTTCATCATTATTAGGCGGAGATTGTGGAGTTACTTTATTATTATTTGAAGAAGTATTGTTTGTTGAATCAGTAGTAACATTATAATTACTTGATGAACCATTATTACTATTGTTCTTTGAAGTGCCATCAGATGTTTCATTAACATCATCTATTTTATCTTCCTTATCTTCTATTATTTGTTCATCATCATCTTCTTTGCTTTCTTTAACATTTTCAACTTCTTGTTCTGAATTTAATTCATTAACATCTTTATTATTATTTTTTATATTATTAATAAAAATAAAAGATACTATTATAATTAAAAAAAATAGAACTAAAATAATCAAATATAACAATCGCTTTCTTTTTTTGCTCATAACTTATCAACCTCCAACTTAACATTTGAAATATGCCGTTTAAATGGCTTTATATAAGATATTTCTTCTAATATATTAATCACTTAAAAACATGATTTTTGCAAGCGTTTTTTAATAAAAAAACTAATTTATGGTATTTTTAAAATAAATTGCATCATTTTTAATCATTCCTTTCATAGTTTTTTGACAATGAGATCCCTATAAACTCATAAATTGTTCCAAAATAAAAGGAGCATAAAGCCCCTATGGAAATATTATCTATAAACTGCAACTCCAAAATGAAGTGCTGATTTTACTATACAACTTTGTTTTATTGGCTCAAGACCATGTTTGGATAATCTGTATTTATCTTCTACAAATTTTTGAGCATTACCATTAAGCAAAATAATATCAAAGAAATCTCTTTCTCCGTCAGTAAACTTTTTATATAATTCATTGATTTTATATCCTACTTCTATTGCTTCTCTTTCATTATCTATTTTAAAACCAATCTTATTAGCAACTCTATCACTATATTTAATAGTAAAACATTCAGGTCTATAATCATAATTAACACCAGATGATGAATTGTAATATTCTTCTCCCTGCTTTTTAATATTTATATAACTGTATTTTGCTTTAATATACTCTGTTATTATTTTTTCTAAATTCTCCTTACATGATGTTACATCAAACTCTCTTATTGTTTCTTTTCGTAATAATATTTCCATAACCTTACCCTCCTACGAAAAAAGAGAGACAATTTTGGGGGCTAGAAGTCCCTAAAACAATCTCTCTTTCAATATCGGTGTTGAAAATCCATGATAATCAATTAATCGTTCATTAAGATTTTTAAATAAAAAAGCAGTAATATCCCCATATATCATTGAGTTTCCTCCCAACATTGTTCTTTGAAAAATACTGCCATCAAAGTTACATATAAAATTATTTTTTATTTTATATTCTTTTGATTATCTTGTCAACACTTTTTAAACAAAAAAAATGCAAGAAGTGTTTTTTCTTCTCACATTTATTTCATTTTACATTATTATACTACTTGACAAGGATAAATCAACACTTTTTTCGTACCAATTAAGGCATAATATTGGAACAATAAAAACACCTTATAGTACCAATTCAAGCACTTTTTCGATTTTTTATTTGTTTTGTCCTTATTTTATAAGGGGTTGATTATTTTTTTCTATTTTATTTTTCATTATCTGCAAGACACTTGTTTTTTCTACATATTCTATGTAATTATTATATTCTATTTCTGCATCTTCTTTTGATTCTATTTTAAGGTTTAATAGACCATTTAAGATATTGTTACTATCACTTATATAAATATCTAATAAAAAATATCTTTTATACTCAAATAATATTAATCCCTTTTTTACATCATTAGAAAGAACAAATTCATTTTTTTTAATAAATTTGGTATCTGGTGAATTGTAAAATTTTTTATTTATTCTCTTTTCTTTTTCTAATACTGCAATTAAATTAAAAAACATTTCATATTCTTCATTATTCATATTATAACCTTCCAATACTTTTCGCTAGTAGTTTTCTATTATATATTTAAAACTACGATATGTAAACAATATTAACTAATAATATTTATAAATAATAGATTCTTTCGTACAATTCATTTATTTTAGGATACTTAAGAAGTTTATTACAAATATAAACTAAAAATCCTATTTCAAATACACTAGTAATAATAACTACTTCATTATAAAAACCAGGACTCATAACAGTTAATGCAAGATTATTTGGAATACTTGTAATTTTACATATATATTCTGCAAAATTACAATTAATAATCACTAACCCAAAACACAAAGCAATACATAAAGTAATTAATAAACTTTTGACTGCAATACCAAAAAAATTTCTAAATGATAAGTACATAAAATCACCTCTTTCATTTAAATATTATATCACATTTTAGGACTATACCCGACACTTTTTAAATTATTTATTTATAAATGAGAAAATTATTAAAGAGGTGTTTACATGGATTATAATAGAATGAAAGATATTAGGGAAAACTTTGATAAAACACAAAATGAAATGGCACAAATTTTAGGTGTTAGTAGATCTACCTATGCAGGTTGGGAAAATGGAATTGACACAATACCATTATTAAAACTAAATGATTTTGTCAATTATTTTAATATAAGTATAGATTATATTTGTGGATTATCTAATAATAAAAATATAGAAATAATAAATCAGGAATTAAATATAAATATCATTGCTAACAATCTAAAAAACATTAGAAAAAAGCATAATGATACCCAAGAAAAAATTGCTAAAATCATACAAACAGATCAGTCAAATTATTCTAAGTATGAATTAGGAAAAACATTAATACTTACTTCTTTATTAGTAGATTTTGCAAAATATTATAAAATTTCAATAGATGATATCCTAGGAAAGACAAAAAAATGTAGTTAGTAGCTACATTTTTTACTTACCCAATTAATATCAGATGATAATTATAATTAATTATAAAAAAACACCAGATTAAAATCTGATGTTATAACTCAAATAATGATTATTCGCCTGTACCATCATCACAAGCACAACCACCACCACCAGTTACGCATGCTGCTAATGAGTTTGATTTTGTATATTTAACACTTTTGAAATTTAAAACTTTCTTATCCATAATATCACCTCCTTTCATATATAAATATATATTAACATTTTAAATGTTAAGCAAAATAATGTGGAAGATTTCTTATTTTTTCATCAAATCCATTTTCTTGTAATATATGATGCAAATAATAATCCCTATGGTATCCAAAACTTATAGGAACAAGTTTTCTAGAAACAGCTCTAACTACTTTTATAGATGAGTCCTTATCTGATAAATCAACAAATACAGTATCTAATTCATCAATTGCCTTAGATAAATCTGTAATTTTTTTAATTTGTTTATCAGAAATAAGTTTACTTTTCCATAGCCAAGATATCTTATCTGCATTCTCTAAAAAATGATAATACCTTCCATGATCTTGAGGGGTTTTTATTTTGTCAATTTCAGGTGCATTTTCAAAAGGATTTTCTATTGCTAACAGCAAATTGTATTCTGCTTCTTGCAATGCTTTTAGCATTGCACTATCGGCCGTATCAATAACTGCAGATGATCCACTTACAAAGCAAGGATATTCATCACTTACTATAACTACAAGAAAAACCGATGCAGATATTGAATCTAAATCCATTATATGAATTGTTCTTCCTTTATTTTTCCAATATTCAATTCTATTTTTTATATGTTGAGATACTATATCTGGATTAACTTTTGGTGCAGATATTTGATTATACCAATTTCTTATTATTGCATCTCTTTCAATAAGTTCTAATAGAGCTCTTTTTTTTGCTGTTTCATAATCCGAATATGCTGCTATACCAGAAGAATCACTTAAAAATAATTTTTCTTTTTTATTATGTCCATAAAAAACAAAATCCGTTGGAATGTAATACTTGCCAGTTATATCTTTTGTCCATTCTATTTTATCCCCAAATGTATAATTTTTTAATCCCCACAATATTCTTTGTTTGCTTGATAAAGGTGCAATATCATCAGGATTAAAATATCTTTTTGAATTTTGACATTCTCCAACGTAATCTATTCTTACTTTTTCAGAACGATATCTTTCATATCCTTCAATAATTGCTTTGCAAATTGACTCATTATAAGATAGAGCTGTTGCACCAGCAATTCTTTTTGAATCATTTCCATATTTTGCCCAAGCACCATAAAATGATGAATCAAAAATATTCAAGTAATTAATTCCAAAACTTTTTATTGGTTTATTTTCGCCAACAAATTCATTGGTTAACTTAGACAAAAATTGTGAATAACTAAAATTTTCTTTAGAATCGGAGTATCCAATTGCTATTCCTAAAACAGGATAAATATTACTATCATATATATCTAATTCCTTAGCAAGTGGAATATCAAGCAGACCACCAAGTTCACAGGTTGATAGTCCTTTTTCTTCACAATATAAAGATATATTTTGTGCTACTTGTCCTGCTTCTATTAGAGATAATCTATAACCTCTATTTGAATATTTATATGCTTGTCTTTCAAAGTCTGCACATATAACTATTTGTATAGAAGAATTGAAAGCTAATTTTTCATCATTATAGCAATATTTTAATTGCTCATTATCAGGATTACAATTATATAGTACCAACTTATCATTTTCATTATCATATTCATAATAACCAGAATCAAAATCTTTTTGATTTTGTGTTACGATACAAAAGATTTTTAAAGGATAAAGAGCTCCACCACTTGGGGTTGCATGTCTTTTTAAAGAATACGCATAATTACATATATTTCCAAGCTGATTTAATGATAACTTTCTATCTTTTGAAAAATTTCTACAGGACTTTCTATTAAGTTGCAATTTATATAAACATGATTCCTGATCATTATTAAAAGATAAACTTTTTCCTTTTTTAACTTCTTTTCTCTGACTTTTTTTATGATTTATTACTTCTTCTTCACTTAATAATTGCAAATATTTTGCAGGATAACTGCTGATAGAATGAAAATATTTATATTGTTCGCACGCATCAAAAATCAGGTTCTGTTCATTTAACTCAGATAAAATATCTTTTATAAGATCATATTCTATCTTAGATTCATCAAATATTTCATCTAATGTTCTATATCCATTACATAAAGAAAGAATTTTCCACAAAATTGGTACTATTTCTCCATTAATATCCAATTGCTGATCTTGACATAAAAATCTAATTCCATCTTCAGTAGGTATCGAAGGAACAACAAGTATAGGTTTGAATTTTTTCCAATTTATCATATCATCACCTCAAACTTCATTTTTTACTAAATTCTTTTATTTTTCTCTTTGCATATGTGGTTTGCGCCTTTTCTTCCCAATCGTTTCTTGGACCAAATGATAAATCATCAGTAATTATTTTTACCCTATCTTTGTTCCTTAACATATAATCAACAGGAACATATTCATCATTTACAAAAGCCCCAACCATTGTGTTTCCAATATCAGTATGAATTTTATAAGCAAAGTCAATTGGTGTTGAACCTTTAGGAAGTTCAATTATATCACCTTTGGTGGTGTATGCATAAACTTTGTCGGCAAATAATTCGCATTTAACTTGACTTACAAATTGTTGATTATCCCCAAACATTGTATTGATTTCAGTTAAAGATTTAAAAAACTGATATTTTTCTTTTAAATCTTTTTGCATAACATCTCTTGCTTTCCCTTTTTGTACTGCCCAATATGCTGTTAATCCAAAAGATGCAATCTTATCCATATCAAATGTTCTTACTTGTGTTTGTACTAATCTATCATCAGGTCCAAAAACAGTAGTATGTAATGATCTATACATATTTGTTTTTGGATTACAAATATAATCTTTAAACTTATCATTGATTGGATGATATTCTTGATGAATCATACCTAAAGTTCTATAACAATTATCAATCTCATCTACCATTATTTTCAATGCTAGTAAATCATGAATATCAGATAATTTATGTCCATCATTTAATCTTTTGTATATTCCATAAATATTTTTAGTTCTAACTTTAATTTCATTAGGAATATCCTTATCTTCTAACATTGATTTAATTTTTCCTAACATTTCTTGTAAGCAATCTCTGCTTTCATATTCTATTTTTTGTTGTTTTTCCTTTATTGTCTTATACATATCTGGTTTTAAATATTGTAGAGATAAATCCTCTAACTCAGATTTTATTCTATATGCACCAATGTAGTAAGCAAGTGGAACAAATATTTCCATAGTTTCTAGTGCATTTTCTTTTTGTTTAAACTCACTTTTAAATTCTAATGTTCTCATATTATGTAATCTATCTGCTAACTTTATAATTATTATTCTAACATCTTCAGTAATTCCTGTAATTATTTTTCTTGTGTTTGCCATATTTTGTGCTTGCTTAGAAGAAAAATTCATTTTGCTCATTTTTGTTACTCCATCAACCAAGTTAGCAACAGTAGCATTAAATTCATGTGAAATATCTTCTTTTGTGGTATTGGTGTCTTCCAAAGTATCATGTAATAATCCTGCACAAATTGTATCTTTATCTGCATTCATTTCAGCAAGAATATAAGCAACATTCAATGGATGAGATATATAAGGTTCACCACTCTGTCTAATTTGACCACTATGTAGATTATTGGCAAATTCATAAGCTTTCATTATCGACTTTTCTTCTTCTGGATTATATTCTTTTATCTTTTTTAATAAATATTCAACAGTAATTTCACTCATAAAATACTCCTTCTTATAAAAAAGACGACTTTAAAACATAATAATTTTAAAGTCGAACTCTTTTACACATAGTAATATTATCAAGGGAAAGGCATAAACAGTCATTGTTGCAAATGATTTTGTAATAAAAACTATTTTTATTAAATTGTTTTTCTAATAAGAGTTTATTCATAGTTTAGAATCCCCTTTCAAATAATTTAAGTTAAATAATACTACTATTATTGAATTAAGTCAATACATTTTAGTTTATTTTTTTACTATATCAATTTTTCTATATTAAAAAGTTATCACAATAAAGGATAATTCTGTTTTTAGTATTATAATATAATTTTCTTTTATCATATAAAATTGGATAAACAAAAATTATCTTTCAATATCATCATCATTTAATCCCCATAAATCATCTAAATCCAAATGACTTCTTCTGATATTTACATATATCCCCTCTTTTAAATAACCAAATTTATTTTTTATTACATTACCATCATCATCTTTGAAATCTCTTTTTATTACTCTACTTACAACATAATCAGATATAATTAACAAATCTCTATATGAATTATCATCATCTAATAAATCATCATACATTTTATCATAGTAAAAAACTTGTAAATCAGATTCATTAATATAACCACGATTAATCAAATTTAATGTTAAGCCATTATGTTCTTCAGCAATAAAAAAAGATGATTTTGTTTTATCACCTTTATCTATTTGTTCCTTAGTATTTAATATATTAGTATTTATTTGTATTGATATTTCCATATCTGGTTCATCCAGATGTGGATTTTCCATACATGGATTTTGATTGTCAATTTCATATGACAAAAAATGTGGTTTTTCATATATTAAATAATTATATTCAAAATATCCTTTTTCTCCTCTTACTTTTTCTATTTCCAAGTAATGATTATCCTGCAATTCTTTTAAAATTGATCTTATTCCATCCTTACTTTCTCTACTTATCGCTGTCAAACCTGCTAAAGAATAATCCCAATCTTCTGGTAAAGATATCATGAATGATAACAATCCTTTAGCCTTATATGTTAAGTTTCTATCTCTTAAATGATGATTACTCATTACAGTAAAATCCTTTGTTTTTCAATTTTAAAAACTGTCATTTATTTATCACCTCCAATTTTGTTCAAAAAAAACATAGAAATTATCTATGTTTTAAAATTACTCTGTTGTTTCAATTTCTAATTCAATTTTATTTATTTTATCATCATTAGAAATATCTATTTTTAAATCTTTTATAAATAATGTTGCTTTAAAATCTTTAATAGAAGATTCTATAGCATTTTTAAGTTCTTCATTAACACCTAATTCTAATATTTTTATAGGAGTTTTTAAAGATAAATTATTATTTGATTTTTCTCCTCTTGCTTGACTTATAATATCAATCATTTTATCACCATTAATAATTTCTTTACTAAAATCAAAATTTAATGGTTTAATTTCAGTTAAATGAACTGATTTATTACCATGATATAGTTCTTGATATATTTCTTCAGTAATAAATGGGAAGAATATACTAAAGTCTTGTAATAATTTATATAATATTGTAAATACAGTTTTTTGTCCTGAATATCTTGGTTCATCTCCAAATTCTTCAGGTCTATATAGTCTATGCTTAACTATTTCTATATAATTATCACAGAAATTCCAAAAGAATTTTTCTAAATGATTAAGTGCTAATCCAACTTCATAATCATCTAAATATTTAACAAATCCTTCTTCCATTTCTTGAAATTTTCCCAATATCCATTTATCTACATATTCAAAATTATTAAACTCTTTATCTTCATAATCTTGTAAATGCATTTCAATAAATTTTGAGACATTCCATATTTTATTAACTAATTTTCTTCCTCTTAATAAAGTTTCATCACTAAATACAATATCAGTTCCAAGTCTTCCTGATCCAGCCCAATATCTAACTACATCGGCAGAATATTGATTAATAACATCTATTGGTTCAACTTTAGCATTTCCTTTACTTTTACTAATCTTTTCACCTTTACTTGCCATAACAAATCCTGAAATCATAACATTATTCCATGGACGCATACCAAAATGATAAAAACTTTTTACAATTGTATAAAAATCCCATGTCCTAATAATCTCAGATGCATTTGTTCTTATACTCATTGGTTTTAATATGTCTTCATAATTTTCTTTTTCACCGTATCTCATATTAATAAGTGGTGTAACAGATGAAGTTGCCCAAGTATCCATTACATCAGTTTCAGCAACAAATTCACTGCAATTACATTTAGGACATTTATCAATATGTGGTTTAGTTGTTAGTGGATTAATTGGTAAATCTTCTTTTTTAGCAAAGATAGGTTCTCCACAATCCTTACAATACCATACTGGAAATGGTACACCAAAATATCTTTGTCTTGAAATACACCAATCCCATAAAATATTTTCAACCCATTCATTATATCTATTATGCATATGTTCAGGATGCCATTTTATTTCATTACCAATTTTCAAGAAATCTTTTTTATGGTTCATAATATCAATAAACCATTGTTTCATTACTGAATATTCTACTTCTCTTCCACATCTTTCATGTGTTTGTACTTCGTGTTCTAATTCTTCTATTTTTACAATAAAGCCACCTGCCTGTAAATCTTCAACAATTTGTTTTCTAGCTGCTTTTATTTTCATTCCACCATAATTTGGTACAGAATCAATAATTTTACCATCTGCAGTAAAAATATACTTAAGTGGTAAATTATATTTCTTCCACCATTCAATATCAGTTTGATCACCGAATGTACAGCACATAACAACTCCTGTACCTTTATCAATTGCTACTTTTTCATCACCCATAATTGGTACTTCAACATCTATAACTGGAATATGAGCAGTTTTTCCAATTAAATGATTATGTTCTTCATCTTTAGGATTTACAAATACGCATACAATGGCTGGTAATAATTCAGGTCTAGTAGTTGCTATTGTAAATTCTTCACCATCTTCAACTGTTTTAAAATTAACATAATTAAATGTTGTTTTAATTGTTTTTGTTTCAAGTTCTGCTTGTGCGATTGATGTTAAACATTCATTGCACCATAATGCAGGACTTTCTTTATGATAACAATGTCCTTTATCAATTAAATCTAAAAATGATGTTTGACTAATTTTAATTGTTGATGGGCTTACCGTTTTGTAATGAATATTCCAATCTGTACTAACTCCCATTTTACTAAATAAGTTTTGAAAATCAGCCTCATATTTATCAGTAGTTTCATAACATAATTTTGAAAATTCTTCTCTTCCAATTTCATGTGCTTTTTTGCCTTGTTCTTTTTCTACTAATCTTTCACTAGGTAATCCATTATCATCAAATCCAAATGGATAAAAGATATTATACCCTCTTAGTCTTTTATATCTTGCAATCATTTCAGTTTGTGAATATGAAAAAATATGTCCAATATGTATTTTTCCATTAACTGTTGGTGGTGGAGTATCTATTGAGAAAACTTCTCTTTGATCTGGTTTAAAATCATAAACTCCATTTTCTTTCCAATAATTTAACCATTTTTCTTCTTTTTCTTGTGCGTTATATTTTTTATCTAACATTATGCATTTACCTCTTTTCTTTGTATAAATAATTGATTAATTATGTTCATTATCCCTTCGCTAACCCTTGTAAATATTGAGTTTGTACCAAGGGGTGTCGTTTTAACAACACCAGTACCAAACTCAGGATCAGCATGAGAATCTCCTACAATTGGAATTAGCTTATTAACTATTGGTAAAACAACATTCTTTCCTATTAAATCTTTATATCTATCATCTTCTGGATTAACTGCTACTGCAGTATCGCCAAATAATGTTTCAGGACGAGTTGTCGCAACTTCTAAATATTTATCACTATCTTCAATAAAATATTTCAAATGATAAAATGCCCCTGGATCATCTTGATAAATAACTTCTTCATTAGATAAAGCTGTCATTTGAACAGGATCCCAGTTAATAATTCTTTCTCCTCTATATATTAAACCCTTATTATATAAGTCAATAAACACTTTGTTAACTGCTTGATTAAGACCATCATCTAATGTAAATCTTTCTTTATTATAATCAACACTAATACCCATCTTAGCCCATTGAGAATGAATAGTTTGTGCAAATTCATCTTTCCATTCCCAAGCTTTTTTAGTCCATTCTTCTCTTGATAATGATCTAGGATTAACTCCTTCATCACGTAACTTTTTATCAACTTTAGCTTGAGTAGCAATACCTGCATGATCCATTCCTGGAAGCCATAAACAGTCATATCCTTGCATTCTTTTATAACGAATTATAATATCTTGAAGTGTTACATCCCAAGCATGACCTAAGTGAAGTTTACCTGTAACATTTGGTGGAGGAATAACTACGCAAAAAGGTTTCTTTGACATATCTCCCGATGAAAAATATCCTTTTTCTATCCATTCATTATATTTACCCTCTTCTACTTCTATATGATTATATTTTTTATCTAACATAATTCTAACCTACTTTCTATATATTTATTTATTATTAATCTAACTTCTTCTAATTCATTAATAAAATCTAAATTATTAGTTTTTTCTTTATAAATATCAATTTCCTTATTTATATAATTATTTTTCTTTAATATTTCAATACTTTTTTTAAAATTAATATCAAAAACAAATCCCAGTGATACAGATAGAGTATCTGCCTTAGTCTTTTTCATTTTTCTTTCTATTAACTTATTATTTCTTAAAGAATTTAATACATCATCACTAAAAATTTCATTATTTGTATCAACACTTAAATGCCCAATTGTATATAAATATAAAATATCAATTTTATCAGCATCTCTAACTATTTTACAAAAAAGTTTTTCACGCTCACTCAATTCATTTGAAATATTATATTTATTATGAAATAAAACACTATTTAATATAATTGAATCAAATTCTTCAGAATCAATAAATTTTCTTAAAAATTTATTTGTTGTTAAAATTTCTACTCCTAAATCGCCATGATCAATACTTTTACCATCTACAAAAGTATTATATCTCTTCCATTGTTCAAATCTACCAATATCATGTAATAGTCCACATAACATTGCTAAAGATATGTCTTCTTTATTTAAATTTAAACTCAAAGCAATCTTTTTACATAATTCCATGACTCGAAAAGTATGATCTATTTTTAATACACATTTATCACTTATTTCAATATAAGAATCAGTATAAATTTTAAACTCTTCAATAGCTCTATCCATAACTATATCCCTCCAAAAAAAAACTACCCATCCTATAAGGACGAATAGTTCGTGGTACCACCTTAATTTATTATTAAATAATAATCTCAATATTTTTAACGGAATTATCCGGAATTATTTACTTATTTTCAATAACTATGCTCCATCGCTACCTTCTATAATATCAATTAGTTATTTTCAGCAACCATAACCTCTCTAAAAATTTTTATTATATACTCCTCGATATCAATGCATCTACATATATTATAGACTATTTTTTATATTTTTACAATTGTTTTATAGTATACCTCTTTTTTTCTTTAAATTGAAAACTTTAAAAGAAGCCTCACCAATTTTATCATCAGGTATCTGTTCTAAATAATTAGATGGATTAATATTATTAGTTTTTGAATAAATATTTTGAAAGGAACGAATAATATCCTTACCAAATCCTAAATTATCTAAATAGTTAACATACTCAAAATAATCTGAAACACCTAATCTTGAAATCTTTTCTCTACCAATTGTATTTAAAATCATCATAATATAACATAATAAATCACTGTTATCATCAGGATATACAATTCCCATATCATTCTTTTTATATTTATCTTTAAAAATATCCAAATTTTTATTAGTATTTAGATAATAAGATGGTGAAGGATTTAAAGTATTTAAATAACAACTATCTAAATCAATTGCTCTTAGTTCATTATTCTCATTAATTAAAAAATTATATTCATGTAAATCACCAAAATTAAATTTTAATCCTATATTAGTCATTTTCTTTGTTTTTTTTAATAATTTACCAACTTTATATAAATATTTAATTTTATCTTCGTTAGAAACTTTATAATCATGTAAAATAACTCCTAAATTTTCACCATCTATCCTTGGAACTGTAAATCCAATAACATTATTATCAACAGATACCAATTGTTTAGGTATAACTAGCTCATCTAATCCAATTCTTTCTTCATTATCTCCTAACAAACTAATATTATATAATTTATTAGCTATAGAATCACCACTAATTAAATGTAATTTTTTTAATAATAAAGAACCATCACTGTATCGCCAATTACCTTTATCTAATAAATATATTTCACTTTCTGTGTTAGCAACCTCTTTAGGTAATTCTATTCTTGTTAATTTTTCTAATTGTTTTTTGGTTAAAGTTATTGTTTTCATAATAACCTCCCTTTTTATGCGCATATTATAACATATTTTTAAATATTTGAAAAGTGTTTTATATGTGTTAAAATATATATGGAGGAATAATCATGAATGTTGAAGAAAAATTAAATGAAAAGATACTAGGAAAAAAAAGAGAAGATTATCTAAGTTGGGATGAATTTTTTATGGGAATTGCTAAATTAGCAGCTGGAAGAAGCAAAGATCCATCTACCCAAGTTGGTGCATGTATTGTTGACCAAGATAATAGAATTTTATCAATTGGATATAATGGTACTCCTAATGGATTTGATGATAATATATTTCCATGGGAAAGAACAGGAACAACAAAAAATGAAACCAAATATCCTTATGTTTGCCATGCTGAACTTAACGCAATTTTAAATTATCGTGGTAGTAGAAAGGATTTATTAAATTCAAGAATCTATGTTGACCTATTTCCATGCAATGAATGCGCAAAAGCTATAGTTCAATCAGGAATAAAAGAAATAGTTTTTTTATCTGACAAATATAAAGGAACAGAAGAAAATGATGCATCTAAAATGATACTTGATACTTGTGGAATAACATATAGACAATTAAAAGAAAATCATCAAAAAGAATATGAATTATCCTTAAAACCAGACAAAAAAATTAAAAGACTAAAATAGAAGAGATTTACTCTTCTATTTTTTCTACTTCTTTATAAGTTTTACCTTTAGTGTCAACTAAAGATTTTTTTATTGTTAAATTAGTTTGTAATTTTCCAGTAGTCTCATTTTCAACAATTTCATTGTTTTCTATTTCTTTAATTATATCCCATCCATCAATAACTTTACCAAAGGCAGCATAATCTCCATCTAAAGAAGATGATTCACCTAACATAATAAAAAATTGACTTCCTCCAGAATCCATTGAGGAACTTCTTGCCATAGAAACAATTTTTTCTTCATGTTTTAAATCATTATTAGAATATCCATTATTTGTAAATTCTCCTTTTATTGAATAACCAGGATTACCAGTTCCAGTTCCTGTTGGATCTCCTCCTTGTAATACAAATCCAGGATCTAATCTATGAAATGTATTATTATCATAGAAACCACTTTTAACTAATGAAATAAAATTATTAACAGTATTTTCTGCTTTTTTTGGATAAAGTTCCATAACAATAGCCCCATAGTTTTCTATATACATACAAACAACAGGATTTTCTGTGTCATAAGAATCAAGTTTCACCTCATTTTTCTTAACATCAAAATTAATACCTAACAACTTAGATTCATCTATCTTATTATTAGAACAACTACAACAAATAAATACTAATATAATTCCAATAAAAACGTTTACTATCTTTTTCATATAACCTCCTATCTATATAATAATACCATATAATAAATTTTTTTCTAGTAAAAATAATCAAAATATGTTATAATATGAAAAACTTTAAGGGGTGAAACTATGATTAAAATTGAATATACAAATAAGATTGATAAAATTACAAAATTAAGTATTAATGAAGAACAATTAGAATTCATATATAATTGTGCACTAGTAAAAAGAGAATTATCAGAAACAGAAACAAAAACTATTTCTTTTTTAAATAACGAAAAATTAACTTTATTAGGAGTACTTGATAAAAAATTAAAAACAATTATCCCCTTTAAAGAAATATATGAAAATATTGATATATTACCAAATTATAATTTCATAGTCACTTTAAAAAATGATATAAATAACATTGATTCAATTGGAACAAAATCAATTCATTACAAATATGAAGATGAAGAATTAAAAGAAGTAAATAAATTACCTGGAAGATACTATATAAAATTAGATAATGACAAATTATTAATAAACTGTAATAATCAAAAAGAACAATATCAAGCAATATATGATACTTCTAAAGGAAAAATAATATCAAATAAGTTTACAGCTATTAAAGATTTTGAATTACTTGAAAATTGTAATGAAAAAGTTGCTTTAGCAACTAAAGAAATAAATATAGGAAGAGAAACAGCAATAATATCTTGTTATATTAATCTAAATGGAGAAATAGTAACTCCCCTGTATAACTCCTTAAATAATGAATTTATAAATACAAATGATAATAATTTTAATTATGATGAATACATTTTAAAAATAATAGAATATTTAAATAATAAAAAAGAAGAAAATTTACTTTCCATTGAAAAATTAAAAAAATTAATATAAAAGTTTAGTATTATGTTACTAAACTTTTTTTATAAATAAAAAACTCTTGATTTTCAAGAGTTTTGTCATATTGGAGCAGATGAGGGAAATCGAATCCCCGTCACAGCCTTGGCAAGGCCGTATTCTAACCACTAAACTACATCTGCGTATAAAAAAATATAATAATTAAATTATATTTATTACTTATTATGGAGGGGCCTACCGGATTTGAACCGGTGCTCAGGGTGTTGCAGACCCACGCCTTACCACTTGGCTAAAGCCCCATCACACATAAGATTATAACAAAATATCACTTTTTTAGCAATACCTATTTTAATATATGAAATTAATTAAAAATAATTCTATTTTTCATAAACATCAAAAATATTTTTATAATTATAAATTAATTCTCTATTTGTTAATACTTTCTTTAATCCAATTTTATTATTATACATATAAACAGTATCTTTGTTAATTCCATAAACATTACCATTTAATACTTTAACCTCATTAAAAGCATCAAATTTAAATAATAATACTTTATAATCATAATTATTACCAATAATGCTATATACAGCTCCATCTTTTGAATAATAATAATTTTGATTAGAATATATAATACTATCTCCATATTTATTTTTTAAAGTATCAGGAATAATGTGTTTAACAAAATATTTCTTTTCTGTAGTTAATTCTGATATATCAACATCTTTTAACTTAGAACCATCATAATATTTTGGAGTATCAAGTAAATTTATTTCTTCTTTTGCAGGATTAATAATATACTGTTTTTTATTCTCTATATCAGTAAAATATATTTCATTTTTATAAATACCATTATAATAGATATTATTTGAAACGGAACCATCTGCAGAAACTTTTGTTTTACCACCATCTTTTATATTAACAACATAAAAACTATTAAATGATGAATCTGTATCAACTACAACATAAAATTTATTATCTAAAATTGCATATGTATTTTCATATGAATCTTTATTTAATAAATCTTTTAATTCTGTATTTTTTTGATTTATTACATATAAACTATTATAATTCCAAATAGTAAAATATAAATTAGGATCAATATCATTATAATAAGAAATATTTTGATAATCAGTTTTAGAATTATTAATTTTTCTAAAGCTATCATCAAAATCATATTTACTATTAGATAACACTTCTATAAAATTATCTACATCAACATTACCAATTTGATCTAAATATGTATAACTAACAAGTTCTCCATTATATTTACATACTATATTTTCAATTTTATTATTTTTAAATACAGGAGCAATACAGTTCAAATTATCCTTTTTATAGTTAATAACATCTTTTATTACTTTACTCTGTTTATTTAAATCTCCTTGATAACTATAAACAAAATTATTTTTTTCTTTATCAGTTATTAAAAAAGTATACATATTAATATCTTTTTCCCTTTTATAATCCTCTTTTATTAAATAACTATCATCATCAGTTAATACAGAATAATTAGAATTTCTTTTATTAACAAATAGCATTATAAAAAATTGATATAGCAATGCCAATACACCTAAAATAATTACGATATTAAACATTTTTTTCATATTATCACCTATTATGATTATAGCAAAAAAAAAGACTTATTAAAAGTCTAATTTTCTCCATTCATATGAGGTTTATTATATCCGTATTTTTTCTTTTCATTCATCATAAACGATGATATAGATGTTTCAATTTCACTTAAAGCATCTTTACTTACATTAGAAAGAGTTACAAATTCTTTTACATAATCAATATATACTTTTCCCCAAATAATACCACTAAGTATTTTTAAATCATTAAACATATCCGGTGTAATTGAATCTAAAAAGTATCCAAAAACAACACGTTTTCTACCGATTAAAATTCTTTCACTAGTAAGTGCAACTACTGCAGTTGAAATAAAGTTCAATGGATTATCATTTTTTTGTGCCGCAAAAGCATACAAAACTTTTTCTCCTGGATTCAAATGTCTTTCTACTATTTCAGAATTTTGTTTAAGTCTCCAAGCTATAGTCATAGGATGTTTATTTTTAAATTCTAAAGCTTTATTATATACAATTCCCATATTAATCTCCTAATCTATAAATCCATATTGTTTAAAAAATGACTTATAACCATCCATTATAGTTAATCCCTCTATTTTATCAACAATAGAATTATTTCCAACAACCATTATTAATGGTGTTCCAAAACCTTGTTCAAAGTATGAATCTGAAGCTATCAATTCACTTTTATCATCATCAGATAAATTATCTACATTAATGTAATTTATCTTAACCCCTGTTTCATAAATAATATTTTCAAGTATTGGTGTTGCTAACTTACAATACTCACATGTTGGTCTTGAAAATAAAACTAATGAATCACTATCAGCTTTATATAATTCTAAATAATCTGATACGCCTATTTCATCAGGTTCAACACGCTCATCGTCAGAAACACTTCCAGCATCACTTGTAGCCTGTTCTAAACCACTTGTATCTTCTTCACTAACGTCTTCTGTTGAAGAAGCAGTGCTAGTTTTAGAATATTCCTTAGAATTTATTGTTGATGCAAAAAAACATATTAAACATAAAATTATAATTCCCAAAGTAACCAAAACAGTTTTGATTAATTTATCTTTATTTATTTCAACTTTAATTGTATTTGATTTTTCTATTTGTTCTTTTTTTTCAACATTTCTAGACTTAGTATTCTTTTTATTTGTTGTATTACCTTTTTTTGAAGTTGTTTTTTTCTTTTTTTCTTCTGCCATAAATAACTTCCTTTCTTTTGAAGTTATTATAACATACTTTTAATTTCTTTACTAACATAACGATATAATTTCTCTAAAATTTCACTTAATGAAATACTTGATTCATCAGTAAGTGATTCTTGATTACTATCAGACCAAATACCAATTTTATTTTTTTTAGTTTTTTTCTCTGCATTTTTTAAAATATCAGTATATTTATAATCATCATATAAATAAGCGACTTTTGCGTATCCTTTAGAAATAAGTTTTTTTTGTAATAATTCTCCATCTACAAAAATCCAAGCAAGTCTTCTCCCATATTTATCTTCTTTAGTAGAATTATCATCATATTCTAAAACTATTTCAGTAGCTTTTTTCAAACTATTACAGGTATAATTAGTAGCCTCTTTTCCATATGGTTGTACTTTAGTATTAGGTTTTACTGTCTCTGGAGTATCTATTGCTAAAAATCTTGTAGAGTATTCTACTCCATTAATTATAAATCTTGCTGTATCACCATCAACACATTTAGCTAATTTAACAGTATCACTTTCTGCAAAAACATTTTTAGGAATTATTATAATTCCAACTACTAATATTATCATTATTATTTTATCTTTCATATTATCACCTATTTAATTATACTACAAATAAAACATATGTCGAAATAAAAATTAATAAAAGAATCTTACTTACATACTATTTTATAGGAGGTCAACATGAAAATAAAAATAGGAATACCTAAATCTTTACTATATTACTACTATAAAAATTTATGGATAAATTTTTTTAAATATTTAAAAATTGACATAATATTAAGTGATATAAGTAACAAAGAAATATTAGAAAAAGGAAATACACTTTCCAATGATGAAGCATGTCTTTCTCTAAAATTATATTTAGGTCATGTAAATAACTTAATAAATAAATGTGACTATATTTTAGTACCAAGATTATTTTCAGTAAAAAAGAATGAACAAGTTTGTACAAATTTTAATTGTTTATATGATTTAGTAAATAACACATTTAACGATATTAACATTCTTAATTACAATGTTGATTTAACAACAAAAGACAGTGAATTATTAGGATTTCTAAATTTAGGAAAAGATTTAGGTTTTTCTTATATTAATAGTTATAATGCTTATAAATTTGCTAAAAAGAAATACTTAGAACAAAGATTAGAAAAAGAAGATATTCAAGAAAATAATTTAAAAAAAGATAATTTAAAAATACTTATCGCAGCTCATCCCTATATTACCTATGATAATTTAATTGGAAAACCAATAATAGATTACTTAAAAAATGAAAATATTACTATCATCTATAGTGATGCAATAAATCACAAATTAATTGATGATGAATGTGAAAAAATATCAACAGATATCCACTGGACTCACAGCAAAGAAGTAATGGCAAGTATTAATTATTATAAAGATAAAGTAGATGGTATTATTATGATTTCATCATTTCCATGTGGACCTGATTCTCTTTCAAATGAATTAGCAATAAGAAAAATAAAAAACATTCCAATATTAAAACTTATTATGGAAGATATAAATAGTGATATTGGAATAATTACAAGATTAGAAAGTTTCTTTGATATTTTAAAACAAAAGGAGGAATATAATGAAAGAAATAATTAGTTTTCCTCATATTGGTAACTATTTTATACCAGTAAAATATCTTTTAAAGAAATTAACAAATTTAGAAGTAATTGAAGCCCCTCCTATTACAAAAAAAACCTTAGAATTAGGTTCTAAATATTCACCTAATGACGTCTGTATTCCGTTTAAATATAACTTAGGTAATTTTATAGAATCACTTAATAAAGGTACAACTATATTAGTACAAGCTGGAGGTGGATGTAGATATAGATATTACGCAGAAGTACAAGAGCAAATTTTAAAAGATTTAGGATATAATTTTAAATTTATAAAGCTCATTTCAAAAGATAGATTACATGTTTTTGAAATATATAAAATTTTTAAAGATTTAAATAAACACCTGTCATTTTATAAATTTATCCATACTTTTATAATTACCTTTTTCTTTATTTATTATATGGATAAAATAGATATTATAATCAGAAAAAGAATTGGTTTTGAAGAAAAGAAAAATAGTTTTAAATCTCTTCAAAATAAAATGTTAAAAGCGTTTTCTAATTGTAATCATCTAACTACATTAACTTTTACCTACTTTAAATATAAAATAAAATTCAAAAAAATTAAAATTAATAAACCAAAGCATCCCATAAAAGTAGGAATAATCGGAGAATTATATACCTCAATGGAACCATTTTCTTCATATTTTTTAGAAGAAGAACTTGCTAAAATGAATATAGAAATAAAAAGATATACAGACCTATCATACCTTTTATGGAAAAAAAGATTAATTACAAAACATATGTTAAAAAATACTAAAAAATACTGTAAATACACATTAGGAGCAGATGGATTAGATAATGTTTATAGAACTATTAAATTATCTAAGAAATATGATGGAATTATTCATACAAAACCTTTTGGTTGTACCCCAGAAGTTGGTGCTATACCTATTATAAAAAAAGTTGCAATTGAAAAGAAAATTCCCATTATATTTTTTTCATATGACTGTGAAACATCTAATGAAGGAATAATGACAATACTAGAAGCATTTTACGATTTAATAAAATATAGAAAGGAGAATAAATGAAAGCATATTTAGGAATAGATATTGGATCAATTTCTACTAAAGGGGTAATAATCGATAAAGATAATAATATCTTACTTAGTAAATATATTTGGACAGAAGGTAATCCAATTAATGCAGTAGAAAAAATTATTGAATATTTTAGAAATAATTTAGATAGTACTATTAAAATTAAAGGAGTTGGTACAACTGGTTCAGCCAGAAAATTAATCGGTTCTATATTAAATGCAAATATCATAAAAAATGAAATAACAGCTCATGCTATTGGTACATTATCAATTTATAAAGATATTAAAACTATCATTGAAATTGGAGGACAAGATTCTAAAATAATATTAATTGAAGATAAAATCGTCACAGATTATGCAATGAACAGTCTTTGTGCCGCTGGAACAGGAGCTTTTTTATCAAGTCAAGCAAAACGACTTGGTATTAATGTAGAAGATTTTGGCAATATTGCCTTAACAAGTAAAAATCCAACTCCTATTGCAGCAAGATGCACAGTTTTTGCCGAAAGTGATTTAGTTCATAAAGCACAAATGGGATATAATAAAAATGATATTGTTGCCGGTCTTTGTAAAAGTGTTGCACTAAACTATTTAAATAATGTTGCTAAAGGAAAAAAAATTAAAGAACCAATCATATTTCAAGGAGGAGTATCAAAAAATATCGGTGTAAAAAAAGCTTTTGAAGAAATACTTAATACCAATATAATAACAGATGAAAATGGGCATTTAATGGGTGCTTTAGGTGTAGCCATATTATCAAAAAAAGAAAAAGAAATTGATTTTGATTTCAATATAATAGATTATAATTATAAAACAACTTCTAATTTTTGTAATAAATGTCCTAATAATTGTGAAATAATACTCGTCAAAAAAGATAATGAAACAATTGATAGTTGGGGAAATAGATGTCCAAATGGACAACCAAATTAAAAGACTAATATTACTTAGTCTTTTTTAATGTCATTGACTTAATTAATTTATCTTTTAAATCAGTACAAACTCCTGTATCCCTATAAATTCTAAAAGAAACATCATATAAATCATGATTATAAATAATAGCATAATCATAAATTAATGAACCACTACTAGTATTAACAGTTAATAAATCCCATTCATTTTTATTTATATTAACTTTGCTTACAGGATTTTTAGTATCTTTAGCAGTATAATCTTCTTTTGTAGTTAAATATTTATATGCTGTAGTCGTTGAACTAATAGTTTCTATACTGTAATTACATAAATCCTTATTTGTTTCATAAACATAAGAAACTTTTAAAGTAGATTCGTTTACATTCTTTTTAAACTCAGCTGGATGACTAATAGATAAGTTTTTATAATCTTCAACAGCAACTGCTTCCAAGCCAATATTTTCTAATTGTGGAGCCATTTTAACATATGAAAGAATTCCCATTAAAAGAACTGCTATAATAACAACAATCATATTAGTTCCACCCTCAGCTGTACAAACTTTTGAAAGAGATGATTCAAAATTATCTTTATTTTTATCAATTATATTATCTATTAATTGATCAACATGTTTAAAATACAATTTATTAAATGCAAAACAAATTACTATATTTAAAATAAACATAATTATTGATGAAATATTAGGAATTAAAAATAACAATAAAATATTTAATGCAAAAACAGCGATTCCTAATAAATACATCTTACGATATAAAGCATAATAACCACCAAAAAAGAAATATGGAATCGAAAATTTTCTAGATTTCAATTTATCATAATTATAACCAATAAAACATTTCTCTAATTCCTGTTTATTAATTACATTATTATTTTTTATATCTTGTACTTTTGGAATATCACTTACAAGTCTAGACCCACATATATTACAAAATACACCACTATTACTATCTACCTCTTTATTACATCTAGGACAATACATATTAAACACCACCTATTATAAAGATAACATAAAAGAGATTATTTTTAAACAAAAATCTCTTTTATTTATATTATAACTTTTTAATTCATTTTTTTTCCTTTTCTAAAAACTCTTCATATGGAATACTTCTATCTATAATAGAACCATCTTCTAATATTTCAATAACTCTATTAGCGACAGTTGAATTTAGTTCATAATCACGTGTAGTAAAAATAACTTCTCCACTAAATTTTTCTAATCCCTTATTTAAAGATGTAATACTTTCAAGATCTAAATGGTTTGTAGGTTCATCTAACATTAAGAAATTAGGCTCTTCTAACATCATTTTAGATAGCATACAACGAGCTTTTTCTCCTCCAGATAATACATTTACTTTTTTGAAAACATCTTCTCCAGAAAATAACATTCTACCTAAAAATCCCCTAAGAATAGTTTCATCTTTAATATTATAAAATTGTCCAATCCATTCCATAATATTTTTACTAGTATTAAAATAATCTGTATTATCCTGTGGTAAATAACCATAGTTAATTGTTTTACCCCATTCAATCATACCTTTATAGTCTTTATCTTTTCCACTTAATATGTTGAAAAGTGCAGTTTTAACATAATCATCATGTGCAATAACAGCAATCTTATCACCTTTTAAAATACTAAACGATATCTTATTAAATATTTTTTTACCATCAATCTCTTTAGTTAAACTAGTAACTTTTAATATTTCTTTTCCAGCAGGTTTTTCTATTTTAAAATCTATATATGGATATTTCCTAGAAGAAGGAACAATATCATCAAGTTCAATTTTTTCTAACATTTTTTTACGAGAAGTAGCTTGTTTAGATTTAGATGCATTTGCTGAGAATCTTGCGATAAACGATTGTAATTCTTTTATCTTATCTTCTTTTTTCTTATTAGATTCCTTCATTTGTCTTTGTAAAAGTTCACTTGATTCATACCAGAAATCATAATTACCAACATAAAGTTTAATTTTACTATAATCAATATCAGCAATATGAGTACAAACATCATTTAAAAAATGTCTATCATGAGAAACTACAATAACTGTATTATTAAAATTAATTAAAAATTCTTCTAACCATTTAATAGCTTCTATATCTAAACTGTTTGTAGGCTCATCTAAAAGTAAGACATCAGGATCCCCAAATAAAGCCCCTGCTAATAATACTTTTACTCTATCCTTTACAGGAATATCCTTCATTAAAGAATAATGAATATCACTATTAACTCCTAAATTATTTAAAAGAGTTGCTGCATCAGCTTCAGCATTCCAACCATCTAAATCCATAAATTCAGCTTCTAAATTAGCAAGACGCATTCCATCCGCTTCACTAAACTCTGTATGAGAATATAATTCATTTTTTTCTTCCATTATTTTATAAAGACGTTCATTACCCATAATAACAACATCTATTACTTTCATATCATCATATTGATAATGATCTTGCTTTAATATTGAAAGACGTTCTCCCTTAGACATAGTAACCTCACCTGTAGTTGTTTCAATTTCTCCAGATAAAATTTTTAAAAAAGTTGATTTACCAGAACCATTAGCTCCAATTAATCCATAACAATTACCATTACTAAATTTAATATTAACATCTTCAAATAAAGTTCTTTTTCCAAACTTTAAACTAACATTATTTACTTGTAACATATTTCCACCTCAAAACTATATTAGATTTTACTATAAAACACTAAAAAAGACAAGTTTTACTTGCCTCTATTAATAATTAACTTCTTAACACAACCCTTTAAATTTTCACTTTCTTCTATTTCATTCTTTATAGTATCTCCTATAAAATAATCATTACTACTATTTAAAAATGAAAGTACCTTACTTATATCTTTAGAACTAGCAAATTCATATAATTCTTCTTTTATAATATCATTTATAATAAATTGATTTAATTTATCCATATTTTTATCAATTAAATTTTCATCACTACTATTTTCAATCTCTTCAACATTTTTAATATATATAGCCCCATCATAAATCATACTATCTCTATCAATATCACCAATATAAAAACCATTTTCAGATAAAAGTAAAACATCCTCTTTTAACAAAGATAATTCCTTATTTAAAGTTTTACCATCTATTTCATTAAATAAATACTCATAATCTTTTTTTTGTAGGATAGTAAATCCTAAATATTCTTCTTTTGAAACATTAACATTATCAATTGGAAGTAAAAATCTCTTAGTATCAATATCTTTTAATTTATCTAAATCTTTTTGTTTTAGTTTTAAAGGTGTTCTTGAAGTTTTATATACATATAAAAGTTTATCTTCATCATTATCCTTATAACTATATATTTCCTTATCATCTGTTTTATATAACTTACTAATTTCCTTTTTATTAAGATTAATTTTTTTTCTATTTATTGAAACACTAAATTTAAGACTTTCACTTAAATCAATAACTAATTCATCAATATCTTTATATTGCATATCTTCCATAAAATAATATAATGGATTTTCACTTTTTGAATATATATCATTTTGTAATTTTTTTGTAACAGCGAACGCTTGAACATTCTTTTTACAAATTTTTAATGCACAATTTTTTATTACTTCATTAATTAAATACTCATTAATCATATCTAAATTTATACCATATGTTTTAATAGACTCTTTTTTATCTTCTTCACTCATTTTATAACTACCAGGATCAATTAAATAAATACCATTATTATAAATTGTATTACCTTGATGTAAATCATTAATTAAAACACCATTATCACTTAATTTAATTAAATCATTCTCAACTAAAGACATTTCTTTAGATAAATCTTTTCTAGATAACTTATAAAAACTATCTTCTCCTAAATTATCAATATATTTCATAGTATAACCTTTAATTTTATGTTTCTTATCTAGTAATGTATTACAAGGAAGTAATATTCTTTTAGTATCTATTTTAGATAAAGCATCACACACTTTTTTAGTAAGTCTAAGCTTTTGACAATATGCTTTATAAAATTTAACAACATCATTATCTATTTTATAAGCTTCAGTTTCATTACCTTCACCTATTTTAATATCTTTTTTCATATTGTAAGGATTATATCTAACTTTTTTACCATCAATATAAAATACAATATTACCCCTCCTTTTGTTCGTAAATTATACCACAAAATAAGGAAAAAGTAAAGAAAAAGAGCCTTAGCTCTACTTACATTTATAAAAATGAGAAATTGTTTTTGAAAACTCATAAAGAATAATATCACTTTTATTTATCGCAAAACTTTTTCCTATTGCTTTACCTCCAATTGTTAAGGAAGAAATAAATCCCGTTACAATAAGAGTTGTTAATAAAAGATTTGAATTTAAACTTTTTGATATTAACAGTGAAATAGTAACCGCAGTAGATCCTGATATAACTCCACAAATATCACCTATAACATCACAACAAAAACTTGATACCTTATCACAATTTTTTTTAAATAATACTGCAACATCTGCTCCACGTACTTTTCTAGAATTCATTGAATGAAATACTTTCTCATCAGCAGCAGTAACACTAACACCAATTATATCGAATAAAATACCTAAAAATATAAATAGTAAAGTTACAATTAATCCAATAACTAAACTAAACTTAGGAACAGTCATTTCAGATATAAACGATAATGAAAAACTTATTGCAAAAGAAATTACTAAAATAGTAATAATCCATTTTTTATCTACTAACTCTTTTTTAATTTTTTCTTTTCTTCTAGTTTGAACCTTTAGATTTTTTAATTCATCTTCCACTTCTTTTTTATTTATTTTCATTATAATCCTCACTTTTAATATATATAAATCTATTACTACAATTTTATCATAAAATAGATAAATTATTACAAAAAAAAATTAATGGCTTTAGATATAGTAAACTTTGAACCTTAGGTCAAGTAGGATTTCCCTAGTTTCTACATATTCGTTACCAAATATGTGGTTCCCCTTTAAAGAAACTAATACGTCGTTTCCGAGGCGTATGACTTGATTACCACTTAGTGTCCACTGCAATCCTATATCCGGTACACTCTAGGAGATTTCCCCACCCATCTTTATTATTAGTTCTTTTTTGCAAAAATAATTTCATAATGCAATTCCAATTATATTGGCCAATATAACTGCAAAGATCATTAATCCCAATATTCTCACGCAAGACAAGCTACACTATACATAGCTTTCGCCACAATATAGGTTCTAATCCACATCGTAATAAGTCCGTCAGTAAATTACGTATAGGCTTACCACAAGTATGGGTCTCCACGGAAGTTGGGTCGTTTGTCGTATGCCATTACGAGCGCCCAAAATCCTTATCCTCTCAGCATCCACCCCAAACTGGGCGTAAGAAGCAAACACCAAAAGTTTCACAGATATGCTCTTTAACGGTTGTTTAATCCCGTCTTCATAATAAAGTAATTGACTAGAATAGTGTGCCATCAATTACAAGTTAATTATACCAAAAAAATTAAAATGTGTCAAGTTTACACTATATTCTATGATTAATTAAAAATAAAAGAACTAAAAAATTAGTTCTAAATATTTTTATAATTCAACCTTAACATTTTTCTTATCTTCGTCATTTATTTCAAAATAAGAAGAATCATTAAAATTGAATATATTTGTAAATAAATTATTTGGAAAAGTTTCTTTTATATTTTTATAATTAAGAACAGAATTATTATAAATACTTCTTGCAGTAGCAATTTCATCTTCTATTTCATTCAAATCATTTTGTAATGATAAATAACTCTTATCTGCTTTTAAATCAGGATAATCTTCTTGTAAAGCAACAATTTTTTGTAATGAATTATTAATATCAGTATTTAATTCTATTTCTTTATTAATATCATTAGTATCATTAGCTTTATTTCTCATTTCAACAACTGAAGTTAAAGTTTTATTTTCATGTTTTGTATACCCTTTAACAACTTCAACTATATTTGGTATTAAATCATATCTTTTCTTTAATTGGACTTCTACCTGAGCCCAACTTTCTCCAACTTTATTTTTACTAGAAATAAGCTTATTAAATATAGAAACAATTTTAGAAAGCAATCCCATTATGATAAAAAATCCTATAAAACATATTACTATTCCCTTAATTAATTTCAGAGTTTTTTTAGAACTTTCCGTACTAATATTAGATAGTTCAGAATTTTTCTTAATCATTAAATTGTTTTTTTCTTTATCTTTTTTATCATCTAAATTATTTTTTTCATCAAATTCATTAAAAACCAATTTACTTTCTTCTGCATATTTAGGATCAGTAACATTTTTTTTAATATCAGAGTTTTTTTGCTGTTGTTCTTCATACCAGCCATCATCACTCATTTTTTTAGTATATTTAGCATTTATTTCATTTTCTAACTTACTGTATTTTTCTTCCAATTCCTGCTTCTTTTGTATATATTTATTACTTATTTCATTTCCTAAATTAATGTACTTAGCATCTAATTTATCACTTAATGAAATATATTTATTATTAATTTTATCCTTTTCATTTTGAACTTCTTCTGTACTTAATACTTTCATTTTTGTACTATCATTAATTATATTATAACCTGGTTTAATAATAAAGAAACATGTAGAAACAATAAGTACTAAATTAAAAATTGTTAACATTAAAATACTTATAATTTTTTTCATCTTTTCTCACCTAACTAAACTTTATCATAAAAAATGTTAATAATAAATATTTAATTAAAATATAAATGTAAAGTTAACAAAAAAAGCTAGTAACTAACTAGCTCTTATTAAATTGACATACCAATTAATCTTTGATACCCAAGTATTACTTTCAGCATATCTTGGACCAATAGACTCAACTGTATTATATCCCCTAGAATAATATCTATTATATAAATTTTCTATATGACCAACTATTCCATCATCAATAGTAGCATAAGCTTTATAACTTCCACCATTACAACCAGGTGCACCTTTTTGCCCACCTACATTGTTACAAGTTCTTGCTAATTTACTACAATTATATTTACATCCAGTTTCATGTAACATAATAGCAGTAGCAACATAAGGATCAACACCAAGTTCAATACACTTAGTAGCAATTACACTACCCTTACCAGCAATATATCCAGAACCTAAACTTCTATTAAGCTTTTCAGCCAATTCCTCAATTGTCATTCCTTCATATACTTCAATACGAGGAGGAATGTATTCAGCTTGAGGAGCTTGTTCCATAGATAATTCTTGTACAGCTATATCATTATTAGATACTGTAGTTTGCGAATTATCTTCAATCTTTGTCTCTACAACACGATTAGAAGAAGACATATTTATAACATTTATTTTATTAGTTTCATTATTTATTAATTTTGTACTAGAAGCATTATCTTGTAATACTAGTGTCATAACAATCATAATAGTACCAAGTACTGCAGTTGTTGCACTAACAATCTTTGCTTTTATCAAATTAATTCACCTCATTCATTGTATAAATACAATTTCTTAATGTAATTTCTAAATTGATGTATAAACATAGTACCATATTTTTATCATTTAGTCAATTTACAAACAACCAT
>CAZYZU010000001.1:0-43198 GCA_964652065.1 uncultured Muribaculaceae bacterium | reverse complement strand
TGGTAAGAAATATAAAAATTGTTGTGGTAAGTAGGTAAAAGTCTGAAACAAGTAAAATGATAATTAAGATTTAAGTATAGTGTTTTATTACTATGCTTTTTTTGATGACAAAAAAATTCTAAAAATAAACAGTAATAAATAACAATAAATGATATATTAAAACAATTATTGTCATTAAAGAAGTAAATAAAAATGTAAATTGTTATTTTATGCATCATTATTGTAAGATTTAAATCCTAAATAATTTAATAAATATAAAATTTAAAGGGGGAATTGTAAGTGAAAGAAAATAAATTTAATATGAGTAAGTTTGGAATAATATGTTCAATTACTCAAATAATAATAAGTATTATATGTTTAATATATAATATTGTTACAAAGGAAAGTTATGTAATATGGATAATAATGATCTGCTCTGGAATTTGTTTATTATGTTTTAATATTAGTTTGAAGAACACAAAAAATAAAAAAATTTAATTATAAGTTTGTTGATTTTATTAAATTTATACTAAAAGGTAAGTATATAACAAAAAAGTGCACACTTACTTTTTTTATTGGAACCATCTAAAATATAATTAGTTAGAAAAAGTGCACAAAGAACTAACACAAATAAAAAATGAGGAGAAATAAAAAATGAAAAGTAAAAAAATTAATTTAGAAAAAGGATTTGTAGAAGTATATGACTTTGGAAATATTAAACTTCATGCCTATCAAACAGGGGATATCATGAATGATGAAGCATTTATCTTAGAAAATGAGAGTAATCTTTTATTAGTAGAGTTCCCATCATTCTATGAAGATTTAAAACAATATGAGAACTATGTTAAAGGATTAAATAAAACAATTATTGGAAAGGTATTTTCAGATCATCCATCTGCTGGAACTATTTTTACTGATGTAGATGGTTATGCCTCGAAGGGTACAATAAAATCAATGGAGTCTGGATCAATTTATAATATAATAGAAGGATTTAAAACAGCATATAATGGAACATTTGCTAGTGAAATGCATACAATTACCGATGTTTTAGAAGAAACTAATGTTAATATTGGAGGGTTTGATTTAAGTATTACTTATCATGATGAAGATATTGAGATAGTATTCCCACAAATTAATGCAGTGTATACTCACATGTTAGGTCATGATACACATTCAATAGTTGCGGGATCACTTCATGCGGATGCAATAATTAGTCAGTTAGAAAGTTATAAAGAAAATGGTTATGATTTAATTCTTTCAAGTCATTATACTCCAGAAACGTTAAAAGATGTTGATGAGAAAATAGAGTATCTTAAGAACTTAAAAGAAATTGCAAACACTTCATCTAATAAAGAAGAATTTATAGAAAAAGTTAATACTTCATATCCAAAATACAAAGGATTAAACTACCTAGATATGACTGCAGGATACTTCTTTCAATAATAATTAGATAACTTCGGTTATCTTTTTTGATACTTACCAAAAAGTAAGTACTTTCCGAAAATACCCTGTAGTGATAAAATGTAAGTGAGGTGAAAAGTATGAGTAAAGTATATACAAGTTGTCCAGTAGAATATACTGCATCAATTATTTCAAATAAATGGAAAGTATTAATACTAAGGGATTTACTTACAGGAGTAAAAAGATATAATGAATTAACTAGATCTGTAGCTGGAATATCTCCAAAAGTATTAACTGAAAACTTAAGAGCGTTAGAGTCTGATGGAATTATAAAAAGAAAAGTTTATCCAGTAGTTCCTCCAAAAGTAGAATACTCACTAAGTGATAAAGGACAAGAGTTAAAAGATGTTCTTAAAACGATGGAGATATTTGGAATTAAATATAAGGAGAAAAAATGAAAGAAAAATTAGTTAATGAATTAATAGAGTATTTTATAAATGAAAGTAACTATACTGGAGTTGATATTCCAAATAATTATGAAGAAAAAAGAAAATTACTTCGTGGATTGATAAACATTAGGGAACCAATCACTCTTTCTGAAGAAATACTAAAAAAAGAAGATCAATTATTACAATTAGAATTACAAGAAAAAGAAATAGTTGATGTAAATACTTTTAAAGAAAAGGTGAGTGTTTATCAAGGAGATATAACTTATTTAAAAACAGATGCGATTGTTAATGCCTGTAATGAATATTTACTTGGGTGTTTTATACCAAACCACTCTTGTATTGATAATCAAATTCATACTTATGCAGGAATAAGTTTACGACTAAAATGTAATGAAATTATGAAAGGTAATACATTAGATAATGGCGATGTTGTTTTAACAAAAGGGTATAATCTTCCATGTAAATATATTATTCATACAGTTGGTCCAAAGGTAAATAGAACTGTTACAAAAAAAGATAAAGAAGATCTAAGAAGTTGTTATATCAATTCTTTAAATTTAGCTAAAAAAAATAAAATTAGAAGTATAGTGTTTCCTTGTATATCAACTGGAGTATATGCATATCCAAAAGAAGAAGCGTCATCGCTTGCGTATACTACTGTAATAAATTATTTAAAAGAAAATGATCAGTACTTTGATAAAATAATATTTAATGTTTTTACTGATCAAGATAAGGAGATATATGAACGATTATTTAAAAATAAAAGAATTAATTAATGAATGCGATGCAATTATTATTGGTGCAGGAGCAGGACTTTCTACTTCTGCTGGAATTAATTATGATGAAACTGACTTTAAGATGAAGTTTCCGGAACTTGTAAAAAATTATGGAATGACTGATATGTATACATCATCTTTTTATAATTTTAAAAGTGAAGAAGAACGCTGGAGTTATTGGTCAAAACATATTGATTATTTATATAATATAGAAGCAAAAGATGTATACTTAAAATTATTTAATATTATAAAAAATAAAAATTATTTTGTTATTACTACAAATGTAGATGGTCAATTTTTAAAATCAGGATTTGATTCACAAAAAGTTTTTGAAATTCAAGGATCATTATCAAAAATGCAATGCTCTGTTGGATGTCATGATAAATTATATAATGATTTAGATTTAGTTAATAAGATGATGAAATATAAGAATGATACAAAAGTACCAATATCTCTCATTCCATACTGCCCAGTTTGTGGTGAAAAAATGGAAATTAATTTAAGAAAAGATGCTTTTTTTGTAGAAGATGACAATTGGAGAAATCTAAATAAAAATTATGAGAAATTCTTAGAAGAAAATAAAATGAAAAAATTATTGTTAATCGAACTAGGAGCAGGATTTAATACACCAGGTATAATAAGATTTCCTTTTGAACAAATGACCTATAATTTTACTAATACAAAGTTAATTAGAATTAATGATAAGTATACTGATGTTCCTTTTGAAATTAAAGATAAATCAATTACTATAAATGATGATTGTAATATCGCAATAAGTAAAATTAAAGAAATGTTATAACAATAAAATAGTAGCATTCTTTTTTTTTAATAAAATATGATACAATAAAAGCAATACTAGGTTATATTAAATTAAAAATAAGGATAGTGAAAGTAATATGGAAATAACTAAAGAAAACTTAATAACTAAAGTTGGCGTAAAAATTGATCAAAATTTAATAAATAAAGTTATTGAGTCTTATATAAAAATGGCTAAGACAGTTAATAAAAATAGAGATTTAAATGATATTGCAAAACTATTAAAAGATGAATTGAACATAGATGAAAGCAATAAAACGTCATCTTCTGATTTTGCAAAAGTCGGAAGTATAGCCGCCAAAATAAAAGATTTTTATTGCGCAAAAGGAACATATAAAAAAACAGAAAATGGAAGTGATCCTATTACAAATACTCAACTAGGATGGTATACATTCCAATCTTGGAAACTACAAAATAAAAAGAAATATAAGAAAGATGAAATAAGCCATAGGTTTTATATAAACGCAAGTTCTAAAGAACTACCTGAATTAATGTTTTATTTGATTAAAGAATATAACGAAAAAGATATGCCTTATTATTTCAAGGTAAATACTTGTGCAGAACTTGGAACAAAAGATGCACTAGTTATATATTCTTCTACTGATCAACTTGATACAAATCTTTCAATATTATCTAAAATAGAAAATGAACATCCAGATTTAACAAATAGAATCAAAAAACCACATTTATTAACAGGAAATATAAATAATTGGGTTGGTTATGCTAGTGAAAATAAATCTGAAAAAGGAAATAAAAGCTATACAAGAATTATGTCAGATATATTTATTGATGCCTTTAAAAAATCAACAACAGATTGGGTAAAAGAGCATCCAACAGAAACAATAATTACAAACGGGGGAACTGTTTTATTAAAAAACTTTTTCAACGATTCCTTATTAGATGATACTAATAATGATTATATGAACTCACAAAAGGATCATTATAATTATATACAAAGAAGGGGATACTTATTATATGCCCTTCCAAATATAGATAAAACATTCCCAAATAGATTATTAACTAATATTCAAAATGAAACCCTAAAAAGACATATCTTTCCAGAAAACATTTGTTTCAACCATGAAACAAAAAAAGAATTAAATAATCAAAATGATAATTCAGATTTAGATAGTATGTTTAAAGATACTACAATAACAGATAATAATATAAGTAATAAAAAGTAAACTACAATTTTGTAATTAATTTTATTGACAATTTTTGCTGAAATGATAAAATAACAAATTAAGGAGAAATAGTCTTATGAAAATTTTAACAGTATTAAAGAATAATAAAGAAGAAAAAATAATATTAACAGAATGTGAAAAATCAGATTTAATAAACGGAGTATTAACAGTACCAGAAGGCGTTACACATATTGGAACAAATGCAGTAGCTGTAGCACATTATGAAAAAATTGAAAATGTTAGACTACCAAAAACTATAAAAGAAATAGGAGCTGGAGCATTTGAATGTTTAAAAATAGGAACTATTAATTTACCTGAAGGTATAGAAAAAATTAATGAAGTTGCTTTTGCAGATACAGAATTTGATAAAAAAGTATTTTTACCATCAAATTTAAAAGTAATTGAAAGTAATACATTTTTATATTCTAAATTCAAAAATGGAATAAGTCTACCTAGAAATTTAATTGAAATAAAAAATGGAGCATTCTCAAATACCAAATTAGAAACAATATCACTACCAAAAAATTTGAAGATAATAGGAAAAGATGCTTTTAAAGGTAGTACTCTTACTAAAATAAGAATACCTGATAATGTAAAAATAATAAGAGAAGATGCGTTTTCAAATACCAGTTTAGAACAAGTAACAATATCAACTACTCTTTTTGAACAACAATTATCAAACAATGGATATTCATTTAAAAATAATAAAAATCTTGTTTTTAATATCAGCGATGATAAAGAAAAATTAATACCTAAAAGAAAAAGAAAGTCTAAATAAAAGACTTTTTTTCTATAAAAAAAGGCACTTAGTAGTACTTACTAAGCGCCAATCTATATATACAGGGGATCTTCACATATTTCGTGAACCTTCCCCATTAATATATTATGTTGGAATAAAAAAAATATACACAAAAAACAAAAAAGATTTGTTATAAAAAAATAATTGTGTATAATAATAGTAGAATATAAAAGAAAGTTGGAATTCAAATGAATAATAATGAACTAACAAAAAAATTAGAGTCGTATAAAACAGAGATAAATGATCTATGGAGGTCACTTTGAAGCTGATGATAAAAAACAAGAAATAATAGCTTTAGAACAAGAAAGCAATGATCCAAATTTTTGGAATAATAGAGAACAAGCAGAAGAGATAATTGATAAAATTAATTCTTTGAAAAAAGTTGTTGAGCCATTAGAAAAATTAAAAGATGTTGCCTCATCAAATCTAGAAATATTAAATTTATTAGAAGCAGAAAATGATGAAGAAATGTTACAAAGCATTGAAAAAGATACTAATAATTTAGGAAAAGAATTAGAAAATTTAAGACTTTTATTAATTTTAAATGGTAAATATGATAGTGAAAATTGTCTTTTAGAAATTCATCCAGGAGCAGGAGGAACAGAATCATGTGACTGGGCTTTAATGCTTTATAGAATGTATACAAGATGGTGTGAACAAAGAAATTATAAATATGAAGTCTTAGATTACCAAGACGGAGATGAAGCAGGTATTAAAAGTGTTTCTATTTTAATAAAAGGAACAAATGCTTATGGTTATTTAAAAAATGAAAAAGGTGTTCATAGACTTGTAAGATTATCTCCATTTGATTCCAATAATAGAAGACATACATCTTTCGCATCAATTGAGGTAACTCCAGATATAAAAAAAGATATTGATATAACAATAGATGAAAAAGACTTAAAAATAGATGTTTATAGATCAACTGGTGCTGGAGGACAAGGAGTTAATACAACAGATTCTGCAGTAAGAATTACTCATCTTCCATCTAAAATAGTAGTTACTTGTCAAAATGAGAGAAGTCAAATTCAAAATAAAGAACATGCAATGCAAGTGTTAAAAACAAAATTATTTTTATTAGAAGAAGAAAAACAAGAACAAGAGTTAAATAATATAAAAGGAAGTCAAAAAAATATAGATTTTGGATCACAAATAAGAAGTTATGTAATGCATCCATATTCAATGGTAAAAGATCATCGTACTAATGTTGAAACAAGTAATGTAAATAAAGTATTAGATGGTGATATAGACATGTTTATAGAAGAAAATTTAAAAAGGGGAATATAATATGGGATTTTTCATGAATAGGAAACTATCAAAAATTAAAGAAAAAATTGATAATAAATCCAAAGTTAAAAGATATATAGAATTCTGTATAGGATGTTTTATAGTAGCAGTAGCATTTAACCTGTTTTTATCTCCAAATGAATTAGTTCCTGGAGGAGTAGGTGGTATATCTATAATTTTAAATAGATTATTTGGCCTAAATAAATCAGTAGTAATATTAATTGGTTCATTAATTTTATTATTAATGAGTTATATTTTTCTAGGAAAAGTAAAAACTAGAGGATCAGTATTAGGAACACTTCTTTTCCCATTATTTGTAGAGTTAACATCAAATATAGGTAATTATATAACAATAGATACATCCCAATTATTATTATCAGCTATATTTGGTGGAGTACTATATGGACTAGGTGCAGGGATTATTTTTAGAGCAGGTTTTACAACAGGTGGAACAGATATCCTAAATCAAATAATGTCTAAGTATTTAAAAATAAGTTTAGGAAAAAGTATGTTATTCTGTGATGGTACAATCGTTCTTTTATCAGGACTTGTATTTGGACCAACTAGATTAATGTATTCAATAATAATATTATATTTAATAAGTTATATGTCAGATAGAGTTATCCTTGGTATATCAGATTCAAAAGCTTTCTATATAATTACAGAAGAAGAAGCAAAAATAAAAGAATATGTCTTGAAATATTTAAACCATGGTGTAACAGTATTTAACGCTAAAGGTGGCTTTAAAAAAGAAAAACAAACAGTATTATTATGCGTCTTACCAACAAAAGATTATTTTCGTCTAAAAGAAGGTATTCATGAAATAGATCCTGATGCATTCTTTGTAGTAACAGATGCCTATGAAGTATTTGGAGGTGAGTAGATGGAAAATTTAACAGAAAAAATAGTTCCAAAACAATTATTGGAAAATGATATTATAAAAAAAATTCAAAAGAAAAAATTAGTATCAAGATATATAATGATGATTTTAGCTTTATTAATATCATCGCTTGTATTTAATATCTTTTTAGTTCCAACGAATATAGTTGCTGGTGGAGTAAATGGTATTTCAATAATTACAAAATATATTTATGGTTGGGATCCCTCAATTGTTATGTTTGCAGTATCATTTGTCTTGCTTATATTTAGTTTAATGTTCCTTGGAGTAGAGAGAACATCAGGAACAGTAGTCGCAACATTTTTATATCCAATTTTTGTAGAATTAACTTCTCATATTACAAATTATATAACAGTTGAGACAACAGATTTAGTATTAATATCAGTCTTTGTAGGTGTTATTGGTGGACTTGCTAATGGAATTATGTATAAGACTGGTTTTATTAATGGCGGTCTTCCAATAATAAGCCAGATCCTTTATAAAAAATTTAAAATAGCTGCTTCAAAGTCATCCCTAATTATTAATGGTATAGTAGTATTTATTGGTGGATTATTCTTTGGATGGACAATGATTATGTATGCTCTTATAGTTTTATTTATAAATAGTTTTATGTTAGACAGAGTTATACTTGGAATATCAAATAATAAAGCATTTTATATTATAACTAGTGAAGATGTTGAAGTAAGTAAATATATTATGGATCATTTAAAACACAGTGTAACTATTTTTGATGTAAAAGGTGGTTTCCTAGAAAAAAGAAGAAAAGTTTTATTAACTGTTATTCCATCTCGTGAATATTTTATCGTAACAGAAGGAATAAAAGAAATAGATCCTGATGCATTCTTCTTAGCTTGCGATGCATATCAGGTTGAAGGTGGAAAATAATACATTACTGTAAACAAGGAGATTTCACTTAAATCTCCTTTTTTTGTGTCGGATTTTGTGTTATAATTAAATATACTAAGGAGGTTAAATAATGGATTTAATTAGACTTAAAAATGTAAACAAAAAGTATAAAAATGGCGTAACAGCTATTTATGATATGACTTTATCAATAAAAAAAGGCGCATTTGTCTTTGTTATTGGTGGAAGTGGATCTGGTAAGAGTACTCTTATTAAGATGCTTTATCGTGAAGAAAAACCTACAAGTGGACAAATAGTTGTAGGTGGAGTAAATGTTGCGAAGTTAAGAAATAAAAAAGTATATAAATTAAGAAGAAAATTAGGAATAGTTTTCCAAGATTATAGATTACTACCAAAATTAACTGTATTTGAAAATGTTTCTTTTGCAATGGAAGTTCTTGGAGCCCATAAAGAAGAAACAAGAGTAAAAACATTAAAGGCAATTGAAATGGTAGGATTAAAAAATAAAGTTCATAACTATCCTGATCAATTATCAGGAGGAGAACAACAAAGAGTAGCAATAGCAAGAGCAATTGTTAATGAGCCAAAATTATTACTTTGTGATGAACCTACAGGAAATCTTGATCCAGATATGAGTATGGAAATTATGAGAGTTTTAGAAGCAATCAATAAAAAGTATGGAACAACAATTCTTATGGTTACACATGATAGAGATATCGTAAATAAAATGAAAAAACAAGTTATTACATTAAAAGATGGAAGACTAGTAGAACATAAAGAGAAAGGAACTTATAACGATGAAGGTATTTAGAATGTTATCAAGAAGCATAAGAGATGCTGTTAAAAGTGTATTTAGAAACTTTAGTTTATCCCTTGCCTCAATATCTTGTATAACTATAACTCTAATTATAGTAGCAGTTTCTATAATAGCTTCACTAAATGTACAAAATTTTACTAACGAAATAGAAAAAGACGTTACTATAATTGCTTATCTAGAAAGTGATACAACTGATGAGGACGTTGAAAAACTAACAAAAAAAATAAAACATATGGATAATGTAGAATCATATACATTTGAAAGTAAAAAAAGTATCAAAGAAAGTATGCAAAAAGAATCAGAAGTATTTGATACAATCATGTCTCAATGGTCTGATGAAGATAATCCCTTAAAAGATACATATAAAATAAAAGTAAAAGATGTATTAAAAATAAAATCAACAGCCAAAGAAATAAAAAATCAAAAAGAAGTAAACCTAGTTAAATATGGTGAAGGTATGGTAGATCAAATGATTAGCGCCTTTACATCAATTAAGAAAGTTGCTTATGGAGCAGTTGCTGCATTAATACTTGTAACAGTATTCTTAATTATAAATACAATTAAATTAACAATATTCTCAAGAAAAAAAGAAATTAGTATTATGAGACTTGTAGGAGCGAGTAATTTTTCAATAAAAACTCCATTTATTATAGAAGGAATGTTCTTAGGATTAATAGGATCAATTATTCCAGTAATTTTAACAACATTTGGTTATTTAGCATTCTATAAACATTTTGATGGATATTTATTTACTCAACTTATTAAGTTAATTAAACCAGAGCCATTTATTTATTCAACATCAGGTATAGTAATAATAATTGGTATATTAGTCGGTATGATTGGTAGTGCGAGTGCCGTAAGAAAGTATTTAAAAGTCTAATGAAGAAACAAATAAAAGTAATCACTAGTATATGTTTTGTATTTTTCTTAGTATCTATCATTGCACTACCGACAGATACACATGCAGTAACATTAAAACAATATGAAGATCAAGTTGCTAAATATACTGCAGAATTAAAAGAAAAAGAAGCAAAACTTGCTAAAAATGATGCTGAAATTGCTGAAGTTAAGAAAAAAATTACAGAAATTGAAGGAAAAATAACAGAAGCAGAAGCAGAAATGACTAAATTAGAAGCAGAAATCGAAAAAAGTAATAAAGAAATCGAAGATAAAAAAGAACAAAGTAAAAAACTGATGAAATATATCCAAGTAGTAGATAGCGAAAATACATGCATGGAATATATCTTTGGAGCTAAAAGTATTACTGATATGATTGCTAGGATGACAACTGTTGAACAATTAACAGAGTACAACGATAATCTTATAAAAGATTTAGAAAGATTAATTAAAGAAAACAATCAAAAGAAAAGTGATTTAGATGCTAAAAAGTCTGAATTAAAACAATTAAATTCAGATTTACAAGGTCAAAAAGATAGAATAGAAGCAGATAGTGCATCAGTAAGAGTAACAATGCCTTCTACAAAAAATCAAATAAAAATGTATCAAGATCAAGTTAATTATTGGAAGAATAAAGGTTGTAAGTCAAACGATGTCTTAGGATTAGACTGTGGCGTTCCTAAAAAAATAAGTGGTGGCAACTCATATAATGGTGCTGGAGCAAGTGGATTTAGATTCCCAGTTCCAGGAGGTTATGTTACTCAAGGATATGTAGGATATCCTGGTCACCTTGGAGTAGATATTGGAAAAGGATATGGCGCTCCAATTTATGCAGTAGCTGTAGGTGAAGTTGTTGCTAAATACTATGATAATGCTGGAGCGTTAGTAATAAAGATAGTTCATAACTATAATGGCAGATTAGTATTCTCTACATATGCACATATGCAAAGTTTTGCTGTTAATAAGGGACAAGCAGTAGACACTAATACAATTATTGGATATATGGGTTCAACTGGTAATTCAACAGGGCCACATCTTCATTTAGAAATGTCAAATGATTATGATTGGACTTATAATTTAACTGGAAGTAACTGTTATAATAGATATATAAAAAATTATATTGTTAAACCTTGGACTTATATTCCAGGAGCATAAGAGATAAAGATATTCTTTATCTTTTTTTGTAAAATAAAGACAAATTATAAAAAATTAGATATAATAGTTTTATAAAATAAAGGAAGTGAAAAAATGGATAACTTAGATCATATATTAATGTTAGATGAAGGAGTTCCTTTTGGAAGAAGATACGGTTTTTTCTATAACAAAGATGGAACGGTTTTGGCCTTAGATTATGAAGATAGTATAGAATATATTTGAAAACTAGCAAAAAAATTAAAAAAAGGTGAAAATATAACAGAAAAATTAAATATTAGATATGAAAATTTAGAAAAAATAGAACATCCTGATAGTCATAGAATAACAGTTAATCAAGAATTACGAAGCTTAATAAGAGGCGTAAATAGTAAAAAAGAAGAAAAATATCGTTCTACAGTAAGTAAACTAGGACTTGATGAAATTTATCAAATTTATTGGTATGATAGATTTGAAAATACAGAATTAAATCAAAAAAAATATAATGAATATACAAAAATTAGAGATCATATTTTAAATATTTGTGATAAAGAACATATTGACTATGAAGAAAGTGATTCTGAAATTATAAAAAATGTTATAGATACATTTCAAAAATATGATTCTCCAAAAGAAGAACAAACTATATTTAATCAAAATGAAGATATAAGTGATTGTATTGATGAAAATGTAGTTATTAGTACCTTTAATGAAAAAGAAAAACAGGGACTAGATGTATTAAAAAAAGTAAATTATCGTAATAAAAAATTTAGATTAACAGAATACACATCAAGATTTTTTGATAGACCATATAAACTTGTAGAAGCAATAGAAAATAAACATATTGCCAATAGAAATAAAACTATAAAAGAATGGGCTGAATTTTTAATAGCGTTGCCAAAATATTGTACTATAATGAATACTTTAGAGCGATGTGAAAATGCCGTTCAAAAATTAGAATCACGAAAAGAATTAGATAACTTCCATAATAATTTAGATTTTATGTCTGACTTGGATGATCTTCTAAAGAATGAAAATCCAGATGAAGAGTATTATTATCACGCCACATCATCAGGAAATATTAAATCAATTCTTGAAAATGGTTTGTTCTTAGGTTCATCTAATCTTGATAGTACAGCTATACCAGGATTTACAGAAGATGGGGTTTTATCGTACTCTTATGGAGATGGAATTTTTGGACATGCTGATGGGGCAGTGGTTATTATTAGAAAACCAAATAATGAAGAGATAATTAGAAAGTCAACAGAAGACGAAAAAGCAAGATGTATGCCATCAGCCAGGAGATTCTTATCACCAATGTCTATGAATCAATATGTAATAGATAAAAAGTATATAGTTGGTGTTGTAGATAAAGAAAATACTAAAATATATAATAATAAACATAATTTATTAGATAATAATACAAAAACAAGATAATATAGGCAAGGACAAATTGTGTCAAGTGAAAAAACATAATAGAAATTTCATTTGCTATCGAATAAATAACTAGTATAATAAAATTATAATAAAGGAGGAAGAATGAAAAATTTAGAAGGAATTAAAATAGTTCAGTATGGATGTGGGAAAATGTCTAAGTATACTATGAATTATGCAATCGAAAGAGGTGCAGAAATAGTAGGAGCTGTAGACATAAATCCAAATGTGGTTGGAAAAGATATTTCAACAATTATTGGAGGAGAAGACAAAGGCGTAATAATAACTAATGTATCCGATACAGAAAAATTATTACTTGATGTTAAACCAGATATTTGTATAGTAACAACTATGAGTTTAATGAGTGATTTAAAAGATATTTTATTGCTATGTGCAAAATTAGGAGTAAATGCAATCACAACATGTGAAGAAGCTTTCTATCCATTTAATTCTAATCCAAAATTAACAAATGAAATTGATATGCTTGCTAAAGAAAATAATTGTACAATTACAGGAAGTGGATATCAAGATGCTTTCTGGGGAAATTTAATTTCAACACTTGCCGGAGCAACAACTAAGATAACAAAAATTAAAGGAAGTAGTTCATACAATGTTGAAGATTATGGTATAGCTCTAGCTCAAGTACATGGAGCAGGACTTCCATTAGATAGATTTGAGAGTGAAATTGCCTCATCTGATAATATAAGTGATGAAGAAAGAAATAATTTAATTAACAATGGAGAATTCTTACCAAGTTACATGTGGAATGTTAATGGATGGTTATGCGATAAACTAGGATTAACTGTTTTAAGACAAACTCAAAAATGTATTCCAAAAACATGTGAACACGATATAACATCATCTACATTAAACATGACTGTAAAAAAAGGTGATGCAACAGGAATGAGTGCTGTAGTAACAACTACTACAAAAGAAGGAATAACATTAGAAACAGAATGTATTGGTAAAGTATATGCAGAAGAAGACTTTGATTGTAATGATTGGACAGTTGAAGGAGAACCTAATACACAATTAGTTATTAATAGACCAAAAACAGTAGAACTTACTTGTGCAACTATTGTTAATAGAATACCAGATGTTATAAAAAGTGAATCAGGATTCATACCAACTAGTCGTATGGGAGAATTAAAATATAATTAATATTAACTATAGATAGAGATTTAATCTTTATCTTTTTTATGTTATAATAAGAAGCAATTGGAAAAACTATATAAAGAAAGGATAAAGGAGTGACTGTATGTTTAAATTAGTATCAAAATATAAACCAGCTGGAGACCAACCTAATGCTATAAAAGAATTAGTTGAAGGTTTAAAAGAAGGAAAAAAAGAACAAGTACTTTTAGGCGCAACAGGTACTGGTAAAACATTTACTATTGCTAATGTAATTAATAGTGTTAATAAACCAACTCTAGTTTTAGCTCATAATAAAACACTTGCAGGACAACTTTATTCTGAACTTAAAGAGATGTTTCCAGAAAATAGAGTTGAATACTTTGTATCTTATTATGATTATTATCAACCAGAAGCTTATGTTCCATCAACTGATACATATATTGAAAAAGACTCATCTATCAATGATGAAATAGATGAATTAAGACATTCCGCAACAAGTGCCTTAATATCAAGAGATGATGTAATAGTAGTATCAAGTGTTTCTTGTATTTATGGTATTGGAGAAGTAGAAGAATATAAAAATAAAATGTTAACATTAACTGTAGGAGATCAAGTAGAAAGAAATACCATTTTAACAAAATTAGTAGAAATGCTTTATGAAAGAAATGATCTAGATTTTAAAAGAGGAACCTTTAGAGTAAGAGGAGATATTCTTGAAATAATCCCTGCTTATGAAAATACAAAAGGATATCGAATTGAATTCTTTGGAGATGAAATAGATAGAATAAGCGAAATAGATTCTTTAACTGGAGTTGTATTAAGTAATAAAAAAAACTTAAGTATATTTCCAGCAAGCCACTTTGTTGTTAGTGATGAAAAATTAAAAGAAGCACTTAAAAGAATAAAAATTGAGTTAAAAGAACGATTAGAAGAACTTAAGGTAGATAATAAATTACTTGCGGCAGAACGACTTGAACAAAGAGTAAACTATGATATTGAAATGCTTGAAGAAACAGGATTTTGTTCAGGAGTAGAAAATTACTCAGCTCCTATGGCAGGAAGAAGTAAAGGAGAAACTCCAACAACTTTGATGGACTTCTTCCCAAAAGATTATTTATTAGTAGTAGATGAATCACATGTTACACTTCCACAAGTAAGAGGAATGTATAATGGAGATAGAGCTCGTAAAATGAATCTTGTTGAATATGGATTTAGACTTCCAAGTGCCCTAGATAATAGACCACTAAAATATATAGAATTTGAAAAAAAGATTAATCAAGTAATTTATGTATCCGCAACACCTGGAGATATGGAATTAGAACACACCAATAATCATTATATTGAACAAATAATTAGACCAACCGGATTATTAGATCCTACAATAGAAGTTAGAAAAACAGAAGGTCAAATAGATGATTTAGTAGATGAAATCAAAACAAGAATTGAAAAAGATGAAAGAGTTTTAATAACTACGTTAACTATTCGTATGTCAGAAGAATTAACTAATTATTTAAAAGATTTAGATATAAAAGTTGCGTATCTTCATTCAGAAATAAAAACTTTGGAAAGACTTCAAATAATTCATGATTTAAGAATAGGTAAGTATGATTGTGTTGTAGGTATAAACTTATTAAGAGAAGGTATAGATATTCCAGAAGTATCATTAATCGCAATATTAGATGCTGATAAAGAAGGATTCTTAAGAAGTTCTAGAAGTTTAGTTCAAACAATTGGTAGATGTGCAAGAAATTCTAATGGACATGTAATTATGTATGGAGATAAAATGACTGATTCAATGAAGTACGCTATCGAAGAGACAAAAAGACGTCGTGAAATCCAAGAAAAATATAATGAAGAACATGGTATTACTCCAACAACTATAAATAAAGAAATAAGAGATGTTATTAGTAATACAGATGAAGATAAATCAAAGAAGAAAAATAAGAAGTTAACTAAAAAAGAAATTGCCATAAAAGCAGAAGAAATAGAACAAGAAATGAGAGAAGCAGCTAAGAATCTTGATTTTGAAAGAGCAATGGAATTACGTGATATTTTATTTGAAATAAAATCACAATAATAGGAGTAAAGATGACAAAATTAAATATTATAAAATCAACAACAAAAGACGGAATTATGAGTATAGATAAAGATTTTTTTCCAAATCTAACAATAGAAGAAAGAAACCTTTTATATGAATCAACTATAGAAAGATTTTTAAATAAATTAAATATAAAAGATAAAAATTTCACAATTATAAATGAAAAAAATACTGAATATGGTTATAAGTTAATTGGAAAAAGTCCTAAAAATACAACACTAAAAGAAACCGTGGTAATTAAAAGTACTACTAAAAATTATTTTGTTGGAGTAGAAACAGCTGATGATCCTATAATTATCGCAACAGTTAATAAAGATGGTCAAGAAGTATGCGCAATCTCTTTAGGAAGTATTGAAAATATCCATAATGAATTATTAGATAAGATAGTAGGATACTTAATAAATGAAACAGGATGTACTCCATTTGATATTAGTTTTTATATAAGTGCCTGCCCAAATAAAGAAAATTTAATAATAACAGATGAAACTTTAATTAATTCAAGAGTCTTAAAACAAGGAATTACAAAAGAAAAAGATGGATACCACTTAGATTTAAGATTTGCAATAGTAAAAGATTTAGATAATCAATTAGTTGATCCAAACAAAATATTACTAGACCCTACAAATACTATAGACGATTTAAATCATTATAGTAAATTAGCTAAAAGAAATGGAAAACACTTAATAGGTGTAATATTTACTGATGAAGTTTAAAAAAATATACATAGAAATAACTAATAAATGTAATCTAAATTGTAGTTTCTGTTCAACTAGTAAAAGAAAAACAAGAAGTATGTCAGTAATAGAATTTGAAGAAATTTTAAAAAAAACAAAAGATTATACTAACTATATTTATTTACATGTTAAAGGAGAACCATTACTTCATAAAGATATTATTAAATTTTTATCTTTGGCAAAGCAATATAATTTAAAGGTAAATCTAACAACTAATGGGACATTAATTTCTAAAAAAATTGATGAGTTAAAAAAGTGCAGTGCTCTAAAAAAATTAAATATATCACTTCACTCAGAAAATGAATATAAAGATTATTTTGAAAATATATTTAATAGTGTTCAAAAATTCCCAAAAAATGTTTCCATAATTTATAGATTGTGGACACTAGACAATAAAACACTCGATAAAAAATCCACAGAAATAGTGGAAAAAATAAAATCATATTATAATCTATCCACAGAAATAGTGGAAAAACTATATAATAAAAATAATATTAATATAAAAGATAACATCTATGTTGATAAAGATAATAAATTCGAGTGGCCAAACCTAAAAAGTATTAACAATTCCTGTGGATATTGTTATGCCTTAAAAACACAAATTGCTATTCTATCAGATGGAACAGTAGTGCCTTGTTGTCTTGATAGTGAAGGAATTATTAATTTAGGAAATATTTTCACAACTAATTTAGAAGAAATAATTAATAGTAAAAAATTTCAAGCTTTAAAAAAATCATTTCAAGATAGAAAACCAATAGAAGAATTATGTCAAAAATGTACTTTTAAAAATAGATTACAAAAGTAAAGATAATGTAAATCTTTTTAAAATATAGAGTAAAAATTAAGTATTTGTGATAGAATTATCATAGGAGGATGCGTATGAAAAACAATTATGAAATTCTTAATGTAGAAATGGATGCAAATCTTGATGAAATAAACAATGCATATATTAAAGCAATAAAAGAATTAGATATTTTTGATAAAGATAGAATTAAAGATATTAATGATGCTTATAAAGCTTTAAGTGCTAAAGAATTAAAATGTATTAATGATTTACCAAGTGGAGAAACTGTAACAGAAAAAGAAATTTGCGCATCATTAAAAGACCTTTTTAGTGACCAAATAATTGCAAAAGATCAAAACAAAAAAATTAGACAAGAAAAAAATGATAGTGATACTTATCTTATCCCTGGTACAAATATAAAAAAACCAAGAGATAGAAAAATAAATGAAACCAATGAAGAATATAATAAATATTTAGAAAATTATTATGAAAAATATTTTCCTACAAAAACACCAGATACCAAAAAGGAAAAAATTCATAATACAGAAACATTAAAACCAAGAAATAGAACTCCATATGAAACAGATGAACATTATAATAAATTTTTAAGTGAATTTTACGAAAAAAGATTTCCAACAAAAGTAAATGAAACAAAAGATGAATTAATTTCTAATACAAATATTAATAAACCCAGAGATAGAGAACCTTACGAAGATAATAAGTATTATGAAAAAAGCTTAGAAAATTATTATGATAAATCTTTTCCAAAGAAAGAAACTCATAAAATAGTCGCAACTAAAAAATGTAAGAATCATAAATTTTTAAAAAGACTATTAACTGGAGCTATTCTTACTTTAGCGGGACTTGGAATAATACCAATGTTTACTGGAAAAGATAAAAAGAATATAGAAAATAATGTTAGAACAAATATAGAACAATCTATTAATAATGATGATGATCAAGAAATTCAAGATATGGTTAATGAAATTGTACAAAAAGAAGTAGCTAAAAAAAGAAATGCCACTGTTGGTGATGTTATCAAGTTAAAAGAAGGTACTGTTTTTTACAGCGATTCTCAAAAAGCAAGTCCAAAAGGAGAAATTGGAAGTAAATATAGTGATGAAGATAATAAATATATTGTAGATGCAGTATCAATTATAGATAAAAATACAAATGAAATTTTAGCTGTAAGTTATGATGGTGGAATATCAACAAGAGATTTAATTGAACAAAATAATTTAAATCCCCATAAAATTCAAAAAATGTATCATATTAGTAAAAACGAAAATGAATTAAAATTAACTGATGGAGATGCCAAACAACGAGGATGGGTTCATTTTGATAAAGATAATTATAACTTCAAGAAAAACATTGTAGAAACAGAATCTAAAGGAAAAGGTAAGTAATATGAAGATAAAAGCAGGAGAAATAATAACTTTAGAAAATAATGAAGAATATATTGTTATGGAAGAAGTAACTTTAGAAGAGGAAGTATATTTTGTACTAATGACAGCAAAGAAACCAACTGGTATAAAAATAGCTTTAAAAGAAGCAGAAGATGAAATAACAATTGTTGAAGATGATGATTTAAAAAAGAAAATATTAGGACAAATGATTTAAGAAAAGTATTATATTTTTCTTTTTTTGTGGTATAATATGTGGCAGGTGATGAAGTATGGAAAATAAGATAGTAATAAAAGGTGCAAGAGAAAATAATTTAAAAAATATAAATATAGAACTACCAAAAAATAAGATGATTGTCATGACTGGATTATCAGGTAGTGGTAAAAGTTCCTTAGCTTTTGATACAATTTATGCAGAAGGACAAAGAAGATATGTAGAAAGTTTATCTAGTTATGCTAGACAGTTTTTAGGTGGCTCTGAAAAACCTGATGTTGATAGTATTGAAGGATTATCTCCAGCAATAAGTATTGATCAAAAAACAACTAATAAAAATCCTAGATCAACAGTAGGTACCGTAACAGAAATTTATGATTATTTAAGACTTTTATTTTCAAGAGCAGGTACAGCGTATTGCCCTAATCATAATATTCCAATTACTTCACAAAGTGTTGAAGAAATAACCACTAAAATATTAGAGTATCCAGTAGGAACAAAACTAATTATTTATTCTCCAGTAGTACATCATGAAAAAGGAACTCATAAAGAATTATTAGAGACATTAAGAAAAGATGGATATGTAAGAGTTAGAGTTAATGATAAAATGTATGATTTATCAGATGATATAACTCTAGAAAAAAATATTCAAGATGATATTGATGTTGTAATTGATAGAATTGTTCTAAAGGAAGATTCAAGAGCAAGATTAAGTGAAGCAATAGAATCTGCAACAAAACTAGCTGATGGAAAAGTAGTAGTAGAATTTTTAGGAGAAAATAAAAAAGAAGTAGTCTTCTCAGAAAACTTTGCTTGTCCATATTGTGAATTTTCACTTCCTGAGATCGAACCAAGATTATTTAGCTTTAATGCCCCATTTGGAGCGTGTCCTGATTGTAAAGGATTAGGAATAAAACTAAGTATTGATGAAAACTTAGTAATACCAGATAAGAGTCTAAGCATTAATGAAGGATGTATTAAAACATTAAGTGATGATCAAGAAGGAATTTATTACAAGAAATTAGAATGTGTTTGTAAACATTATAAAATTAATATGAATAAACCATTTAAGAAATTATCTGAAAAAGAAAGAAGTATCATTCTTTATGGATCACCTGATATAATTACTTTTAAATATTCAACTAAAAGTGGAAATGTAATGAATAATAAAGATTTCTATGAAGGAATAATTAACAATTTAGAAAGACGTTATATGGAAACAAGTAGTACTTGGATTAGAGAATGGCTAGAAAATTATATGATAGAACATACTTGTGAAACATGTCATGGCGCAAGATTACAAGATTCAGTTTTAGCAGTTAAAATAAATGGAAAAAGTATTTACGAAGTAACTTGTATGAGTATTAAAGAATTAGTAGAATTTTTTAAAAAATTAGACTTAACAGAAGAAAAAGCAAAAATTGCAGATTTAGTTATTAAAGAAATAAAATCACGCTTAGATTTCTTAAAAAATGTTGGACTTGAATATTTAACTCTTGCTAGAAGTGCAGCTACATTGTCAGGTGGAGAAGCTCAAAGAATAAGACTTGCAACTCAAATAGGATCAAAATTAACTGGAGTATTATATGTCTTAGATGAACCTAGTATTGGACTTCATCAAAGAGATAATGAAAAATTAATTAAATCACTTTTACAAATGAGAGATTTAGGAAATACTTTAATTGTTGTAGAACATGATACCGATACAATGTTAGCTAGTGATATGTTAGTAGATATTGGACCAGGAGCTGGAGACAAAGGTGGAGAAGTAATGGCCCAAGGAACTCCTGAAGAAGTAATGAATAATGATAAAAGTATAACAGGTAAATATTTAAGTGGAAAATTAAAGATAGATATTCCTAAAAAGCGTCGTAAAGGAAATAGAAAGTCCCTTACAATAATAGGAGCTGAAGAAAATAATTTAAAAAATATTGATGTAAAAATACCACTTGGAACATTTACTTGTGTAACAGGTGTATCAGGTAGTGGTAAATCAAGCTTAATAAATGAAATACTATGTAAAACAATTAGTAAAAAATTATATAAATCTAAAGTAATTCCAGGAAAACATAAAAAGATAAATGGTCTTGATAATATCGATAAAATTGTTGATATTTCACAATCTCCAATTGGAAGAACACCTCGTAGTAATCCAGCTACATATACTGGAGTATTTGATGACATTAGAACTCTTTTTACAACAACAAAAGAAGCTAAAATGTATGGATATGAAAAAAACAGATTCTCTTTCAATGTAAAAGGTGGAAGATGTGAAGCTTGTCGTGGAGATGGAGTTAAAAAAATAGAGATGCATTTTCTACCAGATGTTTATGTAGACTGTGAAGTATGTCATGGAACACGTTATAACAGAGAAACACTTAATATAAAATATAAAGATAAGAATATTGCTGAAGTATTAGATATGAGAGTATCAGAAGCATTAAAATTCTTTGAAAATGTTCCAAAAATAAAAAATAAACTTCAAGTACTTGAAGATGTAGGTATTGGATACATAAAACTTGGACAATCTGCTCCAACATTATCAGGTGGAGAAGCAGAAAGAGTAAAACTTGCTAAAGAATTACAAAAAAAGGCTACAGGTAAAACATTATTTGTATTAGATGAACCAACAACAGGATTACATACAGATGACATTAAACGTCTACTTGCAATTTTACAAAAAATAGTAGATAATGGTGATACAGTAGTAGTAATAGAACATAATCTAGATGTTATAAAAGTAGCTGATTATATTATTGATTTAGGACCTGAAGGTGGAGATAATGGAGGGACTATTGTCGCAACAGGAACACCTGAAGAGATAAGTAAAGTTCCAACATCATATACTGGCCAATTTTTGAATAAAATTCTATAGAGGTGAGACTTGTGCGATTGGTTATTAAAGAAAAAGATAAACTAAGAATAAATAAAGTATTTGAATGGTTATTATATTTTGTAGGATATACTCTAATATTTATCCTTGTAACAAATATGTTTAAAAAAAGTGTTTATATAGAAACAAAACATACTTATATTTATTCAATTATTATAGTTCTAATTTTATCTATTTTAAATAAAACAATAAAACCTGCACTAGTAACCCTTACAATTCCAATTACAGGATTAACACTTGGACTATTTTATCCATTTATAAATCTATTTTTATTAAAATTAGTAGATTGGATACTTGGACCATTTTTCCAATTAAAAAATATTTGGATAGCACTTTTTGTCGCTATACTTTTATCAGTAATTAATTTTTTATTAGAAAACTTAGTAATAAAACCAATAATTAAAGGGGTAAAAAAGCATGGATAGAGTAGCACTAGACTTAGGAATAATACAAATATATTGGTATTCAATCTTTATTTTTCTTGGAATATTAGTTGCTTGTTTATTAATTTATAGAGAATCTCAAAGAAGAGATATCGACAAAGAATTTATCGTTAATTTAGCTTTTAATACTATAATTTCTGGTATTATAGGAGCGAGAATTTATTATGTCTTATTTAACTTAGATTATTATATGGCAAATCCATTTGAAATATTAGAAATTTGGAATGGAGGACTAGCAATTCATGGAGGAATAATCTTTGGACTAATTTGTGTTTTCTATAATTGCAAGAAAAATCACGTAGAAATATTAAAAATATTAGATATTATTGTTGTAGGAATGATTATTGGTCAAGCAATAGGAAGATGGGGTAACTTCTTTAATGGAGAAGCCTATGGAGCTGTTACATCACTAAGTTTACTACAACAAACAGGTATACCAGATTTTATTATTAAAGGAATGTATATACTTGGAGATTATAGACAACCAACATTTTTCTATGAATCTATTTGGAATTTAATTGGATTCGTGGCCTTATTAATTATAAGATGCTATCCATATTTAAAAAAAGGACAACTTACAGGATTTTATTTCATGTGGTATTCTTCTGCAAGATTTATAATTGAAGGATTTAGAGCCGACAGCCTAATGCTAGGACCTATAAAAATTGCTCAGGTAGTATCAGTATTATTATTTATTATCGGACTAATACTATTTATTTATTATAGTAAAATTAAAAAATCAAATAGATTTGAAAATCTTTATAAAGAAAAAAAGAAACCATTACAACAAGACTCATTATTTACACGAGCACAAACACCTAGATACTAAAATAGGTGTTTTTTTTTTGAAATTAAGATATAATTAAAGTGGGTGATAAAAATGCATAAAAAAGTAGTAGTATTAGGTGGGGGTACAGGTATCTCTTACTTATTAAAAGGACTAAAAGATTTTCCAATTGATATAACAGCTATAATTACAGTATCAGATAATGGAAGATCAACAGGAAAATTAAGAGAAGAATTTAAAACTCCCGCAGTTGGAGATATTAGAAAAGTAATTACAAATTTATCTGGAATAGATGATCCAATCAAAAAAATGATGGAATATCGTTTTCAAACATCTAGTGACTTAAATGGTCATGCAATGGGAAATTTAATTTTAACATCAATGCTAGAAATAACTGGTTCCCTAAAAGAATCAATCGCATGCCTTTCAAAACTATTAGATGTTAAACATACAGTTCTTCCTATCTCGGAAGATTCTAATTTAACATTAATGGGAAAAGATACAAAAGGTAATATTATTGAAGGAGAAGAACAAATAACTAAGGCTCATACTAAATTTGAAAGAATTTATTATAAAGAAGAACCTAAAGTTTTAGATGAAGTAGTAACCTCTATTGAAGAAGCTGATTTAGTAATATTTAGTATGGGAAGTCTTTATACAAGCATTCTACCAAATATAATTTGTAGACAAGTAAAAGAAGCTCTAAATAATTCTAAAGCTCCTATTATGTATTTATGTAACGCAGTAACACAACCAGGGGAAACAGATAACTATACTGTAGGAGACCATGTAGAATTATTAAATAAGTATTTAGATTTTAAAAAGATTGCTGTAGTAATCGCAAGTAATACAAAAATAAATAAACAAATAGCTAAAAAATATGAATCTGAAGAACAAAAAGATCCAGTTAAAATTGATTATGGTAAATTAAATAAAATAGGTGTTGAATTAATAGAAGATGATTTAATAACAATAGAAGATAATATGTTAAGACATAATAGTATGAAATTAAGTTCACTAATATTTTCATATCTAATGAGGGATTAATATGGCAAAAGAATCATATACAACACGAATTAAAAATGAAATATCAGCTCTTAATGAAGAAAAATCAGAAGCAATCGCAGAGCTATCAGCTTATGTAAGAAATAATGGTAATATAGATAATGATACATTATATTTAACTACAGAAAATCCAGTTATAAAAGATAAAATAATATCTATTTTTAATAATATTTATGAATTAAATATAGGTGTAAAAGTAAAAGATAGTCTTAATTTTAGTAAGAATGATTTATTCCTTTTAGAAATAAAAGATAATTTAGATTTTATTTTAAAAGATTTAGGATACTATGATGAAAATAAAAATATATTAGATACACCACCAGAATACATAGTAGGAGGAAATGAAGAAATAAGATCCTATTTAAGAGGTGTGTTCTTATGTCAAGGAAGTATTAATGATCCAAAAACATCAAGATATCATATGGAATTATTAATTGATAAACCAGAAGAAGCTGTTTTTGTTCAGAAATTACTTAATATTTTTGATTTAAATGCCAAAATCTTAAACAGAGATAAAGGCTACATGATTTATATAAAAGAAGCTGAAAAAATAAGTGATTTTATAAAAATATTAGGTGCTGTAAAAGCTGTTTTATATTTTGAAGATGTAAGAATTTATCATGATAAAAAAAATAGGACTAATAGATTAAATAATTGTGAACAAGCTAATACTGATAAAGTAGTAGAAGCTGCAACATTCCAGTTAAGAAATATAGAATTATTAGAAGAGAATCTTGCAACTGAATTATTAGATGATAAAACAAAAGAAGCTCTAGAATATCGTAAAAAATATCCAGAAGCTTCTCTAAAAGAATTAAGTGAAATTATAACAATGGAAACAAATAATAAAATAACTAAATCAGGATTAAATCATCGTTTTAGAAAGATAAATGAGTTAGCAAACAAACTAAAAAAGCCAAATTAGGCTTTTTTTTCTATTATCTTATCAACTAATCCATATTCTAAAGCTTCTCTACTATCCATAAAATTATCTCTTTCAGTATCATTTTCAATAATCTTTAAATCTTTACCTGTATTTTTAGATAAGATTTGATTTAATTTATCACGAGATTTTAAAATCCTTTCAGCAGCAATTTTAATTTCTGTAGCTTGACCTTCTGCTCCCCCAAGAGGTTGATGAATCATAACCTCAGAATTAGGAAGAATATATCTCTTGCCAACCTCTCCAGAAGAAAGAAGAAATGCAGCCATAGAAGCAGCCATCCCAACACATATTGTTGAAACATCACTTTTAACAAATTTCATCGTATCATATATTGCCATTCCAGAAGTAATTGATCCCCCTGGAGAATTAATATATATAGAAATATCATCATTACTAATAGAATCTAAATATAATAGTTCCGCAACAACGTTACTAGAAACAGTATCATTTATTTCTCCTGTAAGCATAATTATTCTTTCTTTTAAAAGTCTTGAGAAAATATCATAACTTCTTTCTCCATCAATTTCTCTATCCACTACCATTGGTACTAAATTCATTTTCATCACCTGTTAATATTTTAGTGTAAATAATAATAAATATACATATTCTAAATCGTCAAATTATGCTATAATATTATATAAGAATAAAAAAGGGTGATAACATGGACGAGACAATAACAGTAAATATTAATGGAAAAGACTATGAGTTCTTTAAAGGAATAACATTAGAAGAAGTATCTAAAACCTTTCAAAATACTTGTAAATATCCAATAATATTAGGAAAAGTAAACAAAAAAATAAAAGAATTAACATATCAATTAACTAATAATTCAACTATAGAGTTCTTAGATTTAACTTCACATGAAGGTAATAGAAGTCATATTAGTGGATTAACATTTGTAATTGTATATGCAGTTAAATCTTTATATGGAAGAAATGCAGATATTACAATTCAACATTCTCTAGATAAAGGTATTTATATAGAAACTAATTTTAATCTAACAGAGGAAAAACTAAAACAAATAAAAAATGAAATGACTAAAATAATTGATAGCGATTTAGATATTACAAAGTTAACAATAGATAGATTAGAAGCAGCAAAATATTTTAGAACAATTAATGATTTACCAAAAGCAGGAGTAATGAAATATAATACTAATAATTATATTACTCTATATAGATTAGGTAATTTATATAATTATTTTTACAATGTAATGCCAACATCTACTGGAAAATTAAAAGCATTTGACTTAAATTATATAAAAGATAATGGCTTTATTTTAAGATTTCCAACAACTTATATTAAAGATCATATAAAAGATTATACTCACCATCCTCATATGTTTGAAGTATTTAAAGAATGTAGAGAATGGGCAAAAATCATGAATATAGAAAATTCTGTAGATTTAAATGGAATTGTTTCTAGTGGTAAAATTAATGATTTAATAAGAATCGATGAAACATTGCAAAGTAATAGATTATTACAAATAGCTAAAAAAATTAGTTCAGATAAAAAAATAAGAATAGTTCTAATGGCAGGACCATCTTCTTCTGGAAAAACAACAACATCAAGAAAGTTATCAATGTATTTAAGAAGTTTTGGTTTAAAAATAAGAACTTTATCAATGGATGATTATTTTAAAGATAAAGAAGAAACACCAATTGGTCCAGATGGAAAACCAGATTATGAGTGTTTAGATGCTGTAGACTTAAAATTATTTGATAAACAAATAGCTAAATTACTTAATAAAGAAGATGTAACACTACCAACTTATAATTTTATTTTAGGAATAAAAGAATATAAAGAAAAAGCTAAATTAGATGATAATGAATTATTAGTAATAGAAGGTATTCATGGATTAGATACAAAAATATTAACTAATATTGATAGAGGTGCTAAGTTTAAGATTTATCTATCTCCATTAACAGAAATAAATATGGATAATCATAATAGAGTATCAACTAGTGATAATAGATTATTAAGAAGAATGATTAGAGATAATAGAACAAGAGGTTATGGAGTAGAAAAAACTTTAGAAGTTTGGCATAGTGTCAGAGCTGGAGAAGAAAAATATGTTTTCCCATATCAAGATGATGCTGATGTAACATTTAATACAGAATTAATCTATGAAATAGGAGTTTTAAAAACATATGTTGAACCACTCTTATATTCAGTAGATACAGATTCAGAATATTATGAAGAAGCAAAAAGATTAATAGACTTTTTAAGATTATTTTTACCAATACCAAGTGATGATATACCATCTGACTCAATATTAAGAGAATTCATTGGTAATGGATGTTTTGGATTATAATACAGATTTTATCTGTATTTTTCTTTGTCATAAAATGTCTAATAAATGAAATACTATTGAAAATAAAAAATTATAAATATATAATGAATATAGGAGGATGATAAAATGATTAAAGTAGCAATAAATGGATTCGGAAGAATTGGAAGATTAAGTTTTAGACAAATGTTTGAACTTGATGGATATGAGGTAGTAGCAATAAATGATTTAACAAGCCCAGATATGTTAGCTCATTTATTAAAATATGATACTGCTCAAAAAAGATATGAAGGACATACAGTAGAATCAACAGAGGATTCAATTATAGTTGATGGAAAAGAAATAAAAATATATAAAGAAGCAGATCCAAATAACTTACCTTGGAAAGCTTTAGATGTAGATGTTGTATTAGAATGTACAGGATTCTTTACATCAAAAGATAAAGCAAGTGCCCATATTAATGCTGGAGCAAAGAAAGTAATAATTTCAGCACCAGCAGGAAAAGATTTAAAAACAATTGTATACGGAGTTAATGAAAATATTCTTACAAGTGAAGATAATATTATTAGTGCAGCTAGTTGTACAACAAACTGTCTTGCTCCAATGGCAAATGCATTAAATAACTTTGCTCCAATAGAAAGTGGTATCATGACAACTGTTCACGCCTATACTGGAGATCAAATGATCTTAGATGGACCACATCGTAAAGGAGACTTAAGACGTGCTAGAGCAGGAGCTTCTAATATAGTTCCAAACTCAACAGGTGCTGCTAAAGCAATAGGATTAGTTATTCCAGAATTAAATGGAAAATTAATTGGTTCAGCACAAAGAGTACCAGTAATAACAGGATCTACTACTATTTTAGTAGCTGTTGTAAAAGGTGCTGATATCACTGTAGAAAAGATAAATGAAGCAATGAAAAATTCATCAAGTGAATCATTTGGATATACAGATGAACCACTTGTATCAACAGATATTATCGGAACAAGATATGGATCAATATTTGATTCAACTCAAACACTTGTATCTAAAATAAATGATGATACATATCATGTACAAGTAGTAGCTTGGTATGATAATGAAAATGGTTATACTTCTCAAATGATTAGAACTGCAAAATATCTAATGGAAAAATAATACTAAGAGTAAGATTTAATATCTTACTTTTTTTATACATAATTACATAAAATATGATAAAATAGATATAGTAATGGAGGTTATAATATGTATTGTTCAAAGTGTGGAAATAAATTAGATGAAAATGCTAAATTTTGTACAAAGTGTGGGGCTAGTGTTGATAATGGTGTAGTAACTAATCATAGTAATGAATATAATTATAGTTACAACTATAGTAATATAAGTGATGAAGATTTAAAAAAAGCATATATTGGAAACAATAGTGACAAAATTATTGAAGGAAAATTTTCTGTTCCTGCCTTTTTCTTTGGAGCCTATTACCTTTTATTTCGTAAAATGTGGTTATATGGTATATCCTGGATAGTATTAATAATAGCAGGAGAAATATTTATTCCTGATTATGTTTCCTTTATATCACTTGCCTTAGCAATTATTATGGGAATAACTTTTAATAGAATGTATTTACAAACCATAGATCAAAAAATAGATAAACTTAAACAATTAAATATGGATAAAAATAAACAAGAATTATTAAAAATTTGTAAACAAAAAGGTGGTACTTCAGTTGGAGGCGTAATATTAAGTATGATTGTTATCTTTATAAGTGCTATTATCTTAGTATTTTGTTTTGCTTATGATGAATTTAAAGATGATTATAACTCTACTATAGAAAAGACAGAAACAGTTGATAATAGTGATCTAACATATAATATTCCTAAAGGATTTGAAACAAGTAAATATAATTCAAATACATATAAGAGTTATTCTTATTATGGAGATAATGATTATTGTAATATAAATATTGAAAACTATAGTTCTTCAATTTATGAAACTGCTGAAGCATATTTAAAATCTCATGTATACACTAGTCAAAATGAACAAGTAAGTGAAATATCTTCAGATAAAATTAATGATTTTGAATGGAAGCACCTTGAAATATCTTCAGATACAAAAAAAGAATATAACTATGCCACTATTTATAATGATAGATTATATAAAATTGACTTTACAATATATCGAGATGATACTAAGTTATGTTCAAATGGGTATAATAATTTTATAAAATCACTATCATTTGGTAAAGATAAAAATGATAGTAGTAGTGTATAGGAGATAAATATGAAAACAATAAAAGATATAGATATTAAGAATAAAAAAGTATTAATAAGATGTGATTTTAATGTTCCTATGGAAGATGGAAAAATAATAGATGACACAAGAATAGTAAGTAGTTTACAAACAATAAATTACTGTATAGAACAAAATGCCAAAGTAATATTATTTTCTCATTTAGGAAGAATTAAAGAAAAAAAAGATTTAAAAGAAAAGTCTTTACTACCAGTTTCTAAAAGATTAAGCAAACTTCTAAAAAAAGAAGTAATCTTTATTAATGAAACTTGTGGAGAAAAATTAGAAAAAGCTGTAAATGAATTACAAGATGGACAAGTATTATTATTAGAAAATACAAGATTTGAAGATTTAGACGGAAAAAAAGAAAGCGGTAATGACCAAGAACTAGGAAAGTATTGGGCATCTCTTGGCGATGTATTTATAAATGATGCCTTTGGAACAATTCATAGAGCTCATGCATCAAATGTAGGAATTGCTTCCAATCTACCTAGTGCTGTTGGCTTCTTAATAGAAAAAGAATTAACATCTTTATCTACTTTAAATAGTCCTGAAAAACCATTTATTGTAATTTTAGGAGGAGCAAAGGTAAGTGATAAGATCGGAGTTATTGAAAACTTAGTTACTAAAGCAGATCATATCTTAATTGGTGGAGGTATGGCATTTACATTTTTACAAAGTGAAGGATTTAATACTGGATCATCAATCGTAGATAATGATAGTATAGATTTTTGTAAAAAAATAATTTCTAAATACCCAGATAAAATATTATTACCTTTAGATGTCAATGTAACAAATGAATATAGTAATGATTCTAAAAATAAAATCAAAGATATTTCATCCATAGAAGATAATGAAATGGGATTAGATATTGGTCCAAAAACAGTAGAACTATATCAAAATTATTTAAAAGATGCTAAAATAGTATTATGGAATGGACCATTAGGAGTTTATGAATTTGAAAAATATAAAATATCAACAGATAAAATACTAAAATTCCTAGTAGATAATAATATAAAAACAATATTAGGTGGAGGAGACATAGTGGCTGCTTCATCTAATGCGAAACTAAAAGACAAAGTTTATCATGCATCAACTGGTGGTGGGGCAACACTAGAATATCTAGAAGGAAAGAAATTACCAGGATTAGAAGCAATTAAGTAGGTGAGAAAATGAAGTTAGTAGTAGCAGATCCATTTAACGATAATCATATTGAAATGTTATCAAATTTTAATAAAGAAAAAAATATAAGCCTAGAGACTTTAAATTATCTAGAAAACATAAAGAAAACTATGTCAAAAGATAAATATAATGAAGAAAAAAGCACTTCAATTAATATTAATGAAACTCTTTTAAATATTCAAAATGAAAAAATAATTAATTTGTGTTTTTTTACTGGAACAAAAGATAATAAACTTGTTCAACTAGATATTGAGAATTTAAAAAATGGAAATAATGAAAAAAATAGAGAATTTTTAACAGCCGCTACTAACTATGCATTGGCTTCCCTTGAAGCTGAGACAATGACAATATTTTCAAATGAATTAGATAGTAAAATGCTTGAAGCAAATGGTTTCATATCATTAGGAGAAAATAACGGAATAAATACTTATGTAAAAGATAGAGAAAAAGCAGAAGAAATAGGAATTACAAAGAAATGAAAATAGTAAAAAATATTAAAAAAAATACATTTATCATTTTATTAGTTACTATCCTAGTTATGTATTTAGTATTAAAACATGATTTTTCAAATATACTTAATACTTTAATAAATGTAGATATTAAATACATAATTTTAGCTTTCTTAATTTTTTTTCTATCTATATTTTTAAAATCATATATTTCTTACAAAACAGTTGATAATAAAAAGAAATATTCTTTAAAAGAAGCAGTTAAACATAATGTAATTGTTCAGTTTTTTAATGGAATAACACCTTTTTCAACAGGTGGACAACCCTTAGAAATATATATGTTAACTGAACATGATATAAATGCTAATAAAGGTACAATGATAATTTTACAAAACTTTATATTTTATCAAATAGCGCTTGTTTTATTTGGACTAGGAGCTGTAGGATATAATGCAATTTATGGTATATTTCCAAAAGTAACACTTCTAAGAGAACTTGTATTAATTGGATTTATAATAAATACTTTAGTAGCTGTTGGAATTCTTTTTATATCTATTTCTAAAAGATTTACAAAGAAATGTACAAATGGAATAATTACCTTTTTATCAAAATTAAAAATAGTAAAAAACAAAGACAAAACAAAAGAAAATCGGAATGTTAGATTAGAAGAATTTCATGAATGTGCAAAAGTCTTAAGAAAAAGAAAACGATTATTTGTAGTTGGAGTATTATTTAATGTTTTATCATTAGCGTGTTTATACATAATACCATTATTCATTGCTTATAGTATGGGTGATTATTCAAGTCTAACTATAGCAAATACTCTAACAGCATCTGCTTATGTATTATTAATTGGAGCGTTTGTTCCAATCCCAGGAGCAAGTGGAGGAATTGAATATGGCTTTCTTGCTTTCTTTGGAAACTTTTTATCAAGTACTACAACAGGAGCAATTTTATTAATATGGAGATTTATTACTTATTACCTACCAATGATAGTAGGTGCAATAGTATTTAATATAGATCAGAAGGAGAAGAAATAATGAGAATAGGATTATTCACAGATACATATCCTCCTTATATAAATGGAGTATCTACAAGTGTACAAATGTTAAAAAATGCCTTAGAAAAAAAAGGACATAAAGTATATGTAATAACTGTTAATAACAGCTCAATAAAATATCACTATGATGAAGAAAATCATGTTATGAGGATACCAGGAGTTCCAATTGGTATATATGATTATAGATTAACAAGTATCTATCCATTAAAGATAATTAATTTAATGAAAAGCTGGAAATTAGATGTAATTCATTCTCATACTGAATTTGGAGTAGGTATTTTCGCAAGAATTTTTGCTAAACAATTTAATATTCCACTAGTACATACTTATCACACTATGTATGAAGATTACACACACTATATAACACATGGTTATTTTGATAAATCAAGTAAAAAGATAGTAGAATATCTAACAAAATTCTATTGTGATAAAACAGCCTCAGAATTAATAGTTCCAACTAATAAAACTTATAAACTATTTAAAGAAAAATATAAATATGAAAAAAATATTCATATAGTACCTACTGGAATAGAAGTAGATAGATTCTTTGAAGAAAATATAAATAAAAAAGTAGTTCAAGATTTAAGAAAAAGATTAAAATTTACAAAGAAAGATATTGTAACTATTTTTGTAGGTCGTCTTGCAGAAGAAAAAAATGTGGAATTTTTATTAAATGCCGAGAAAAAATTAATTGAAAAAAATAAAAATATAAAACTATTAATTATTGGAGATGGACCAGATAAAGAGAAATTTGAAGACATTTCAAAAAAATTAGAAATAACAGATAATGTAGTTTTTACTGGTAAAGTACCTTGGGATGAAATAGAGTATTATTATCACACTGCAGATATTTTCGCAACAGCATCAACATCAGAGACACAAGGTTTAACAGTAATTGAAGCAATGGCTGCCAATGTTGTACCAGTATGTATAGATGATGAAGCTTTTAAAAGTGCAATTGTTGATAATCTAAATGGATATATCTTTAAAACAGAAGAAGAATATTGTAATATCATTCTAGATTTAGCAAAATCTCAAGAAATAAGATCAAAGATATCTTCACAAGCACGAATTCAAGCAGAACATTCTTCATCATCTCAATATGCTGAAAATGTTTTAGTTGTTTATGAAAGAGCTATTACAAATAAAAATAAATATCGTTATGGAATTTTTTCTAAAATAGCTGAAAAAATAAAAGGAGAATAATATGTTAATAGTTTTAAATAATAAATGTCATTTCGAAAAAGATAATTTTACTAACTATATTGAAGAATTAAATAAAATAAATACTAAACATAACCTAGTATTATGCCCATCACCTATATTTTTAAATAATATAAATTTAAAAGATATAGAGTTAGGATCTCAAAATGTAAGTTCAAATAGTAATGGTGCGTATACTGGAGAAGCCTCAGCTAAACAATTAAAAAGCTTTGATGTTAGATATTGTTTAGTTGGGCATAGTGAAAGAAGAAATTATCAAAAAGAAACAAATAAAGAAATAAATTTAAAAATAAAACAATTATTATCTTATAATATTACTCCGATATTATGTGTAGGAGAAGAAAAAACTGAAAAAGAAGAAAATAAAACAAAAGAAAAACTACACAAAGAAATAAAAGAAGCATTAATAGATATAGAAGAAAAAGAAAATGTAATAATTGCGTATGAACCAATTTGGGCTATAGGAACAGGGGATATACCAACAACTAAAGAAATAGAAATATCAGTAAATTATATAAAAGAAATTCTTCCAAATAATAAAATAATTTATGGTGGAAGTATTACTGATGAAAATATTTCTCTAATTAATAAAAGTAACCTTTTAAATGGTTATCTATTAGGTGGAATAAGTCTTCATCCTAATAGATTAGATAATATGTTAAATAAATTAGAAGGAGAATAAAAAATGATAAAATTAGTATTAGTAAGACATGGACAAAGTATTTGGAATTTAGAAAATCGTTTTACTGGATGGACAGATGTAGAATTATCAGAAAACGGAATAAAAGAAGCAATTGATGCAGGGAAAGCTTTAAAAAACAATGGCTTTACATTTGATGTTGCTTATACATCAGTATTAAAAAGAGCAAATGATACACTAAGTTATATTTTAAAAGAATTAAATGAAGAAAACATTCCGATTAACTATAGTTATAAATTAAATGAAAGACATTATGGAGCTCTACAAGGTCTAAATAAAGATGAAACAAGGAAAAATTATGGTGATGAACAAGTAAAATTATGGAGAAGAAGTGCTGATGTACGACCACCAGAACTTTCAAAAGAAGATGAAAGATATCCTGGAAATGATCCAAAATATAAAGATTTAAGTGAAGAAAGTCTTCCATTAACAGAAAATTTAATAGATACAATTAAAAGAGTAGTTGAATATTGGAAAAGTGATATTTTAAATGATATCAAACAAGATAAAAAAGTAATTATTGTAGCTCATGGTAATAGTTTAAGAGGATTAATAAAATATATTGATAATTTAACAGATGAAGAAGTCCTTAATTTAGAAATAGAAACAGGAAATCCAATTTGCTATGAATTAGATGATGACTTAAAACCAATTAAACATTATTATATTAAGAAGTAGAATTTCTACTTTTTTATTGACTTAAAGTAAGGTTTAAGGTGTATTATAAAAATATAGAAAGAAGGAATAAATATGGAAAATAAAAAAGGTGGAATGTTTGGTTTAGGAAAACCTAATGATGGATTCAGTAAATACTTTATAGGAAATTCATTCCTAAATCCTTTAACTGAATATAAAAAAGATCCAATCTTTATTGCTAATGTAACATTTGAACCAAGATGTAGAAATAATTGGCATATTCATCATGCTAAAACAGGTGGTGGTCAAATTCTTATTTGTGTATCAGGTAAAGGATATTATCAAGAAGAAGGAAAAGATGTTAAAGTTTTAAATGAAGGTGATGTAGTAGTAATACCTGCTAATGTTAAACATTGGCATGGAGCTCAAAATGATTCTTGGTTTTCTCATTTATCTATTGAAGTACCAGGAGAAGATACAAGCAATGAATGGTTAGAAAAAGTAGATGATGATTACTATAACAGCTTAAAAAAATAATAGATTTTTTAAAAAAGAAATGCTATAATATATATGAATTTGCAATAAATAGGTAAACGACACATGTAGAGTTTTAAACTCGTAAATCTGATTACGGAACTATAAATGTAATTAGATTTAGTATGTGTTTTTTTGTTGCAAAAAGAAAGGAGTATATATAATGCCAAGTAGTAAAAAAGAAAAATTAACTTTTGCCTTAATTACAGTAATAATTACTGTACCATGTTTTGTATTCTATTGTTTAAGTATTGAAAATGGAGGACTTTTAAATGTAGATTTTAAATTTGCACTTCTTTTAATTCCTATAGAATTTGTACTAGCTTATTTATCAGAAATATTTATAGGAAGTCCATTATCAATGAAATTAGCTTTTAAAGCAATTCCCCCAAAAGAATATAAACCAATGATCGTTGAAACTGTAATAATTTGTTCAACGGTATGTATAATGTGTCCATTAATGAGCTTTTTAGCGACTATTCTTTATAAAGGAATCTTTCCAGGATTAATTTTTAAAGAAGCAGGGTTTACTTTTGTAAAATTTTTAATTAATTTTATACCAAACTTTTTACAAACTGTAGTACTTAATTTCCCATTTGCGTTATTAGGACAATTATTCTTTATTCAACCATTAACAAGAAGAATCTTTAAATTAATATTTAAAAAATAAAATTGAGTGTAGATACTCTTTTTTTGTTGACTTAAACTTAACTTTAAGATGTATAATATTTTATAGGAGGATTATTATGAAAAATAAATTATATATAGAATGTTTTGCAGGAATAAGTGGAGATATGATGGTTGCGTCTTTAATAGATTTAGGAGCAAACAAAGACAAACTATTATCTACCCTAGAATCAATTCCAGTAGAAGGTTATAAAATAGAAATAACAAAAGTAAAAAAATCAGGTATAGATGCAAGTGATTTTAATGTTATCCTAGATCACGATAATCATGATCATGATATGAAATATTTACATGAACATCATCATGAAGAAGAACACCATCATAACCATCATGAACATACAAATCTAGAAAAGATATTAAAGATAATAGATAATACAAATATTACTGATAATGCTAAAGAGATTGCAAAAAACATTTTTGATGTTATTGCTGATGCAGAATCTATTGCTCATGGAACAGATAAAGATAAAGTTTTCTTCCATGAAGTAGGCGCAATTGATTCTATAGTAGATATAATTGCAGTAGCATTTTGTATTGATGATTTAAATATTTCTGATGTTTATGTATCAGAATTATATGAAGGTTTTGGAAATATTAACTGTCAACATGGAATAATTCCAATACCAGTACCAGCGGTAGCTAATATACTAGCTAAATATAGCTATAATATCCATATAACAGATGTTGAAGGAGAACTAGTAACACCAACTGGTATGGCAATAGTCGCAGCTCTAAAGGCTAAACAAGAACTACCTAAAAATTATAAAATTAAAAAAATAGGTCTGGGAGCTGGAAAAAGAGAATATAAAACATCCGGTATTCTAAGAACTATGATTATAGAATAAGAAGAGATATTCTTCTTTTTATTTGGAAATTTTTAGTAAGTCTTACATTGCGAACAAATATTTGATATAATAATTTTGAGGTGAATAAAATGAAACAAAGAATATATATTTGTATTGATTTGAAAACATTTTATGCCTCAGTTGAATGCGTAGAAAGAGGACTTGATCCATTTAAAACAGATTTAGTAGTAGCCAATCCAAAAGTAGGTTCTGGAGCAATTTGCCTTGCAATAAGTCCTCATATGAAAGAAAGAGGAATTAGAAACAGATGTCGAGTTTTTGAAATACCAAAAGAAGTTAAATATATAACTGCAATGCCGAGAATAAAAAAGTATATAGAATATTCAGCAAATATTTATGGAATTTATTTGAAATATATTGATAAATCAGATATTCATGTTTATTCAATAGATGAAGCATTTCTAGATGTAACAGACTATTTAAAAATGTATAATATGAATGCCCTAGATCTTGCAAAAACAATTATGAAAGATATTTATGATAATTATGGTATCACCGCAACAGCGGGTATTGGAACAAATTTATATCTTACAAAAATAGCTCTAGATATAACTGCAAAACATGTAAAAAGTCATATTGGATATTTAGATGAAGAAAAATATAAACAAGAATTATGGCATCATAAACCATTAACAGATTTTTGGCAAATAGGAAGAGGTATCGCAACAAGATTAAACAAATTAGGATTATATGATATGTATGATATATCAGTTTGCGATGAGAAAATTCTATATAAAGAATTTGGTATAAATGCAAGATTAATTATAGATCACTCTAAAGGAATAGAAAAAACCACCATCAAAGAAATAAAAGCCTATAAACCTAAATCAAATTCTATTTCTAATGGACAAATCTTAATTAATCCATATAACTATTTAGATACAAGAAAAGTTTTAACAGAAATGATTGCGGGAGGATGTCTTGATCTTGTAAAAAAAGAAGTATGTGCAAATGGATTTTACTTTTATATTGGATATCATAAAAGTAATGAATCACTTTCTATTTCAAAAAAGTTTCCTAAATTAACTAATAATTATCATGAGATATTAAAACTAGTATTACAAGAATATGATAAAAATATCAATAAAAGTTTCCCAGTTAAAAGAATAAATATTGGTTTTTTTAATATAGAGAAAAAAACTCAAGAACAATTAGATTTATTTACAAACGTAAAAGAAGATAAAGCTGAAGAAGAAGTAGAAAAGGTTATGAATAATATTAAAAATAAATTCGGAAAAAATGCCATATTAAGAGGAATAAGTCTAGATGATAAAGCAACTCAAAGAGAAAGAAACAAATTAATAGGAGGTCACAATGCAGGATAGACCATTAGATAGAGCAAAACAATTTTTACCATTTGATGCATTAACTGGATTTAGAGAGGCCTTAAGACTAAAAGAAAAGGAATTAGAAGAAAAGAAAATATTATTAGAAGATAAAGAAAAACTCTTAAATGATAAAATAATAAAAATAAAAAAAGGAACGATGGTAGATATTAAATATTATAATGAATTTGAATATATTGAAACTATTGGTAAAGTAAAAAATATTGATTTAGTAAATAAAAATATTATATTACTAGATACTATAATAGAATTTGATAATATAGACAATGTTGATATAATAAATTAAATATCATTGAGTAGATTAATAATATAATCTACTTTTTATATGATATAATAGAGAAGAAAAAGAGAAAGGAGATAATAACATGAAAGATAGAAAATGGTATAAACTAGATAATATTGGTAAATTTTATTCTTCTATCGCTGATAGACAAGTTCAAAATATATTTAGATATTCAGCAACTTTAACAGAAGAAATTAATGAAGAACAATTACAATTAGCTCTTGATAATACAATTGATATATATTCAAATTTCAATGTTAACTTAAAAAAAGGTATTTTCTGGTATTATCTCGAAGAGACCAATAAAAAGAATAAAGTCACAGTTGAAAATTTACCAATTTGTTTTAGATTATATAATAATAGTGATGATTTTTTATATCGAGTATCTTATTATAAAAAAAGAATTAATTTTGAAGTATCACATATTATTACTGATGGAAGAGGAAGTGTAGACTTCTTTAAAACCTTAATTGGAAATTATTTAAAAATAAAATATCAACTTAAAAACATTGATTTAACTACTAAGGCATCTTATTTAGAAAAAGCAGAAGATAGTTTTAATAAATATTATAAAAAAACAAAAAAAAGTAATGAAGAAAAAGGAAAAGTTTATTTCTATAAATCAAAAAAACTAAAAAATAAAATTAGATTTTTGGAGACACATTTACCATTACCTAAAGTATTGGAATTATCTCATAAATATAATGCTACTTTAACCTCTTTATTAGTATCAGTATTAATATATTCATGTAAAGATGTTATTAAAGAATCAGACTTTAATAAAACTATAAAAATAGATATTCCTGTAGATTTAAGAAGTTATTATAAATCAACATCATCTAAAAACTTCTTTGGATTAACATCGGTTTCATACAAATTTAAAAATAGAAATGATAAATTAGAAGATGTAATTAAAGAAGTAAATAAACAATTTAAAACTAATCTAACTGCAGAAAAACTAAGTGAAAGAGTAAATTATATGGTTGCTTTTGAAAAAAACTTTATCTGTAGAATAAGTCCAATTTATTTAAAAAATTTAGTTTTAAGAAAAATAGATAAGTTATCAGAAGATAAAAGTACAAGTTGTATTTCCAATTTAGGTAAAATATCATTTGATAAACAATTAGAAAAATATATTGAAAATGTTAATATTTTAAATGCAACAACATCATTTCAATTTACTCTTTGTTCATTTAAAGATGATTTATCAATAGGAATATCAACTAAATATCAGTATAATGAAATAATAAAAAACTTCTGTAGATTCTTTACTGATGAAAATATAGAAATATTAATAAATGCAAGTGAGGTGGATTAAATGAAAAGATGTCCTAACTGCAAAATAGATTTTAATATTAAAGATGATTATTGTCCATTATGTCAAAATAAATTAAGTGGAAAAAATAAAGAAACAGTTTTTCCAACAAATATAAGATTAAAAACAAATATTTTAATTTTAAGAATGATTTCATTTATATCAATAACAATATTAATAATAAGTGGGTTTATAGAACTATATTTAAGAGAAAACTTAACATATACAATCTGGATTTTAGCTGGTCTTGTAACTAATTATTTAGTAATGTATTTCATTTTAAAGAATTCACAAAACATATTAAGATTCTTTGAAAAATATGGGTTACTATTAGTATCTCTAACATTCTTATGGTATTTAGGTACTAAAGAAGAAATAATAATTAATTATATAATTCCATCACTTTGTTTATGTGAACTTCTTTTTAACTTTGTTACAGCCCTTATTATTAGAAGCAATTATGTAGTTAATTATTTAAGACTAATTCTTATAAATGTCCTACTATTAATATTACCTGTTATATTTGTTCTATTTGGATTTACAACATCAAATTTATTATCATATATATGTTTAGTTTTTGCCTTAATTGTATCAATAGGATTATTAATATTTTATTATGATAATATTAAAGAAGAATTTAGAAAATTATTTAATATTTAGAAATTAAGATAGAACGATAGTTTTATCTTTTTTATGTTATAATAAAAATATAAATATAGAAAATTGCTATAACATTTATGTTGAAATAGAGGGGAAATTATGAAACAGGAAAATAATTTAAAAAAATCAAAGAAAGCAAAAATAATAATTATAATAATAATCCTATTATTTATATGTATAGGGTATAAGAGCTTTATGTTATATATTTATGATGTTAATGCTTATACTAGCAGTCAGTATCAGGACGATATTAAAGATTTAAAAATAGGAAATACATATAATATTAAGCATATTGATTACAATGATAGTGAATCAATTGTTTATAAGAATTTTAAGATAAAAAACATTTCTAAAGATTTAACAGAAAATAAAGAAATATCTGCACAAAGAAAAGATTTAACATATTCACTAAATACAGATAATAAAAAAAGTCCTAAAACTTTAATCTCAATAGGAATAGCTGAAAGTTATATCTCAAGGACTAAAGAAGTAGCAGATAGTATTGGTAATATTTCAATTGCGAAATTTAATCCGGATAAATATATGAAAAAGAATAACATCAATAATGATATTGAATTACTAAATGAAATAATTAAAAGAAAAAACAATAAATCAAACATCTTTACTACGGTTGATAAGATGAGAGAGAATTTTACATTTCAGATGTTATCACAATTTATACCAACAAGTAATGATGGTTATGACCTAATAACAGGAATAAACCAAGGAATAATAGAAAATAATGATAATTTTAAAGAAATAAGTATTATTAAAGGTAATAAAAGATACTATATATTTTGTTACAATCTAAATTATTTTACAGATGATATCATAACTGAAATAATTAGTTCAGTATCTATTAGCTAATATCAGTTTGTTATAATGAAAGGAATTTAAAATGAGTAATAAAGATATATTATTATCCAATATAGATAAAATACACACAACAGAAATGGGAACAGAAAGAATTAAAAAGAATTTAGATTTAGAGGATATAGATGTAGTTACATATTGTAAGAATCAAATTATTAATAAAAATAGTAAAATATATAAAGAAGGAAAGAATTTTTATATAGAAATTTATAATCAAAAGATAACAGTTAATTCATATAGCTATACTATTATTACGGCTCATAAAATAAAAAATTAGTTAATTCTACTTATAGTGGATGTACTAATTTACTTTCTGTTTATAAAATATATAAAAGGGAGGAAATAAAATATGAATCAAGAAAAAATAGGAAAACTAATTTCAATTAAGCGAAAACAAAAAAATCTAACACAAGAACAATTAGCAGAAAAATTAGGAGTAACAAATAAAGCCGTATCAAAATGGGAAAATGGAAAAAGTATGCCAGATTTATCTATTATTCAAGATCTTTGTAAAATACTAGGCATATCAGTAACTACTTTATTAAATGGAGAAGATAATAAAGATGATGAATTAGTCATTAAATTGCTTTGGATAATAGATAGATTAAAACAATTTAAGTATGCTATAATAGGATTGTTAATTATGAATCTAGCCTATCAAATTGAAAATCTTAAAGTATTTGATTTCCCTGAAAAAGGAACATTTATAAAAGGATTTTGTGATGGAAGCTTTGCTGGATTAAAATTAGTTGGTGTATGTATATTTGCATATGGAATTGCAGCATACATTAAAAGAAACAATCAAAAATAATGAGAATAAAGATGAAAGATTTTATTATAGACGCCCTACCATGGGTAATCATGGGCATATCAATTGCAGTTATAGTAGTAAACAGCAACAAAAGAAAAAAAGAAGAAAATTAAATGTCAGAAGGTATGAGTATTGGTATGTGTGCAGGAGTAGCAGTCTCAACTGCTTTAAAATTTAATTTAGCTTTAGGAATAGGTCTTGGAATGTTAGTAGGAGAAGCTATTGGAATATGTATAAAAAAAACAAAATAGATTAATTTCATCTTTTTTATAGTATCAATTTCATAAATAAAATAAAACCTCATATATTTAATTGTAGGAGGTTTTTTTATGGATTTTGATTATAGCTTTGGAAATGATTATTATAAATATTATGGTAATGAAGGAATAAAATATACAAAATATAAAATTATGGCACCTGAACAATCTCAAAATGTTCAACCTGGAATGGAATATCCCATGGTACCAAGACCAATATTTGATAATCCAAACTATAAAGGTAGTTCTAAATTAAAAAATAAAGTAGCAATAATTACAGGAGGAGATAGCGGACTTGGAAGAGCTGCCGCAATAGCGTTTGTAAAAGAAGGAGCAAAAGTAGTAATTCCTTATTATAATGAGGACCGTGATGCTCTAGAAACAAAAACATATATTGAATCATTAGGAGGAAGTTGTCTTTTATTAAAAGGGGACATTACTAATAAAGATTTTTGTAAGAAAATTGTTAATGAAACAATTAAATGTTATGGAAAAATAGATATTTTAATAAATAATGCTGGAGTTCA